>CAZOHO010000011.1:1376-11203 GCA_964579755.1 uncultured Flavobacterium sp. | reverse complement strand
GGAATCCAAAGCCAAGGGTTTTTCTCTGCTTTCATATTTAATTTTTTAATTGTTTTTCACTACTGATTTTGGCAGCTGTGTTATGATTTCTTTGCTTTCGTTTCCATAATAATCGATATAAGACAAAGCAAAGTTGGTTTTATTTTCGATAGTAGCTATTGGGACACGAATCGACAGACGATTATTATTTTTGTGAACAAAAAAGCGATCAATTATCTGGCTAGGGTCATCACTATCAATTATTGAGTTGCCCACTGTTCCGTAAAATATCACATAACGAACATTGTTTCGAGTGGGTTGCAATGAAATGACTAACTCATTTTTATCTTTTATAACGCTAGTAACTCTTGGAACATCAAAAACTAATTTTTTAAAATTAGGAACAGCAGCAGGAATTGCTGGGAATTTGTATTGATTTTCAGCGAGTAATTGAGTAACGTCTTGGTTTTTATTAAGAAACCATTTGGCACTAAAAAAGGCATTTCCTTGCACATTATTGAAAGTACGCGTATAATCAATTTGATTCGGAATTTCAGTAGGTAAATCCCATTTTTTATCTGGGTCAGACTTGATTTTATAGGTGCTATTTCCAACGTAAATGGCCGTGTTTTTAGCATTTTCAGACCACCATTTTAGCAATTTACTATAAGACGCTTTTGGGTGATCCAAGCTCCAATATAATTGTGGTAGGATGTAGTCAATCCAGTTGTTTTCCATCCAAACCAAAGGATCAGCATATAAATCATCATAATTGGTTTGTCCGGCTTGTGTGTCCGAGCCTCTCGGATCAACTGATTTATTGCGCCAAACTCCAAATGGACTAATACCAAATTGTACCCAAGGCTTGATTTTCTTGATGCTTGTCGAGATTTGTTGAATAAAAGAGTTCACATTATTTCGTCTCCAATCGGCTAGAGTAAGACTGTTTCCGTATTTGTTGAACGAAGCAGTGTCGTTAAATTTTTCACCATCTACCGTATACGGATAAAAGTAGTCATCAAAATGGATAGCGTCAATATCGTATTTTTGAACTACTTCTTCTACTACTTTTGTCAAGTGGTTTTGTACTTCAGGAAGCGCAGGATTGTAATAGTATTTTCCCGCATATTTAATCATCCAATCGGGATGCTTAATCAAGTCGTGTTTTCGACTCAGTATTTCAGTATTGGCTCCTGATGTGGCACGGAAAGGATTTAACCACGCATGAAATTCAAAACCTCGGTTGTGAGCTTCAGTAATCATCCAATCTAAAGTATCAAAATAGGGTGAAGGGGCTTTACCTTCTTTTCCGGTTAAGTTGCGTGACCAAGGGGCTAATTCAGAGGGATAAAAAGCATCTCCATTACTGCGAATTTGAACAATCACTGCATTGTAATTGAGTTTTTTGTAGGATTCTAAAATTTCAATATAATCGGCTTTTTCTTTTTCAACACTATCGGTATTGTTCTTTGGCCAATCAATATTGGCTACGGTGGCAATCCAGACTGCTCTAAATTCGTTTTTAGGATATATTATTTTACTTTGTGCTGTGCTATTGGCAATAAAAAATAGCGTAAATAAAAAAACAAAAGTAAAGGACTTGTAATTCATCATTATGGGGTTCATCTTATAGAATACAAAAATAGACTTTTTAGAACAGTTGTTGTGCTAAAAAAGGCATAAAATAATTTTAATCTGGGAACGAAATTTTACCCATTGTTACCGATGGGATTCCTTTTTTAGTGCCAAAATGAGTAGTACCTCCAGCTACCGTTTCGTTAGCCAATACAGCAAAAAGTATTGCTTCTTTAGCATCCGCTGAAATACCTAAATCGTTGGTATTCTTAAAAGAACAAGGCAATAGTTCTTTTAGATACTCCATTAGTAGCGGATTATGTATTCCTCCTCCCGAAACATAGACCGTAATAGTATCAGTAGTTGCTTCGCTATTTTGTATTGCATATAGAATTGCTTCGGCGGCAGTTTCGGCACTAAAGCGTGTAAGTGTTGCCAAAACATCTTCAACAGCGAGGTGTTGCGTTTGACTTTCAGTGATTGCTCTCTGAATATAGTCTAAATTAAAGAGTTCTGGTCCCGTTGTTTTTGGGGAAGATCCCTCAAAAAAAGGAGCATTTTTAAGTTCCTTTAATAAGTCCTGATTGACTGTTCCTTTCTTAGCAATTTGTGCATCTTTATCATAACTCAATGCAGGAAAATGGAATTTTGTATAAGCATCAATTAATGTGTTTCCGGTTCCGGTATCTGTAACAAAAACCTGTTCTGGATTTTGATTTTTCGGTAAAAAAGTAAAGTTACCAATACCACCGATATTGAGCATGATTCGGTTTTCTTTTTCACTTCCAAAAAGAAAATAATCGCCATATACTGCTAAAGGAGCGCCTTCGCCTCCTGCAGCTACATGCTTTTGTCTAAAATCAGACACCGTAATAATTCCAGTGCGAACGGCAATATGATCCCCGTCACCGATTTGTAAAGTGGCATTAGGAAATTGTGCTTGTTGGTGTAGGATTTTTGGAGCGTGCATTACCGTTTGTCCGTGAGAGGCAATCAGATCTACCTCTGTAGCCTCAATATTCCATTTTTTCAAACAATCTAAAACTAAATCAGCATGTAAATTTCCAATCCATTCGTTTAATAAAGCAAGGTGTTGGAAATCGATTGTTTTTTTTGCAAATACCTTTCGTATTTCTGTTTTAACTTCTTCTGAATAAGCTATGGTTTCAAATTTTTTCAGTTGGACTACCGTATTTGTTCCCGAACCAGAAATGGCACAAAGCGCCACATCTAAACCATCTAATGAAGTACCCGACATTAATCCAACAATGGTCCGTGTTGGTTTTTGTGCAATTTGATATAATGATTCGATATTCGTATTCATCGTAAGGATTTAAAAATGGTATTTTTCAGATACAGTTTTGCTGGTAAGCCATAATCCAAAAAATGTAATCAAGGTGTTAACAATAATCAATTCGTTGTCAAAAACATAACCTCCCAAAAGGACTTTTGAGTAATCATTGATAAAAAAAGTTAGGGCAGGAGATAGTATACAGATGAACGGTACTAATCTATCCGTTACTTTTTTAGATTTCATAAACAATCCAAAAGCGTACAAACCTAAAAGTGGTCCGTAAGTGTAAGATGCCACTCTAAAAATCATTCCGACAACCGAACTATCGTTGATGGCATTAAAAACTAATATAACCAAAAACATACAAGCTGAAAAAGCAAAATGAACAATATGTCGTGTTCGAACTAAATTTTCTTTCTGACTGTTCTCTACTTTATCCATCCCCAAAAAGTCCACACAAAAAGAAGTGGTTAGAGCGGTTAAAGCTGAATCAGTTGTGGCAAAAGTAGCGGCAATTAGTCCCAATAGAAAAACAACAGCAGGAATGGTAGCCAAATGATGTAAAGCTATTTCAGGGAAAAGCAAATCGGTTCGTGGTTTATTGGTAACCAAATCTAACGGAACTTGAATGTTATTTTTGGTAGCATAAATGTAAAGCAAAGCTCCAACACTCAAGAAAAATAAGTTGATGATTACAAATATAGTCGTGAAACTGAACATGTTTTTTTGAGCTTCCCCAATGTTTGCACAACTCAGGTTTTTTTGCATTAAATCTTGATCCAGTCCTACCATTGCAATGGTTACAAACATTCCGCCAAGAATTTGTTTTACAAAATGAAATTTACTTCCGATAAAATCATCAAAGAAAAATATTTTAGAATAGTTGCTGTTTTTCACTTCTTCAAAAGCGCCAACCACACTTAAATCTAGGCTGCTACAAATGAAATAAATGGTCATAAATACCGAAGCGACTAAGAAGAATGTTTGCAACGTATCAGTAATGATGATGGTTTTTAAACCTCCTTTGTAGGTGTAGGAAAAAATCAACAGCAACGAAATTAATACCGTAGCTGCAAATGGGATGTTATAATAATCAAAAACATATCGTTGCAAAACAATTACAACCAAATACAACCGGAAAGCTGAAGAAATAGTACGACTAACTAAAAATATAGAAGCGGCCGTTCGGTAACTATAAAATCCCATTCGCTGTTCGATATACCCGTAAATAGAGGTAAGGTTCATTCGGTAATAAAGTGGCAAAAGCAATTTGGCTACAATTATAAATCCGATCGCGTTTCCAATTATGAATTGGAAATATTTGAATTGTTCACCGTTAGGCGAACCCACTTCTCCTGGCACGGATATGAAAGTAACACCAGAGAGTGCGGTACCAATCATTCCAAAAGCCACTAAATACCATTTAGAGTTTTTATTGGCGGTAAAAAATACATCATTGCCGCTATCTTTTTTACTTACACTATATGATATGTAAAATAACATTCCGAAGTAGGAAATTATTAATAGTAAAATTATGCTTGGAGTCATTTGAAAATAATATTTAATAGACAAATATCATAAAAAAAAATGTGGATTGATTATTTAGTTTTTTATATTTATACGCAACTTCTAATCCCAAATCAATAGTTATGAAAACAGCACCCTTATTAACTTACGAAAAACCAGGAAAATATGAATCTTCTCGATTGGAAAAAATACACAATCTAATTTTTGATAATTCGGTTATTGGTTCCATTGCTGTAGCTAATGAAATAGCTACTTTAATTAAAACGAAACAACAAATCAACTCGATTTGTGTACTGGGTTTAGCTACAGGATCCTCTCCAATAAAAGTGTATGAAGAGCTAATTCGTTTACACAAAGAAGAAAATCTAAGCTTTAAAAATGTGGTTACTTTTAACTTAGATGAATATTTTCCGATGCATCATGATGATATTCAAAGTTATCATTATTTCATGAATGAACATTTATTTAAACATATTGATATTTTACCCGAAAATATAAACATACCCAACGGTGAATGCACAGTTGAAGAAAATCTTGTTTTCTGTGCTCAATATGAAGAAAAGATTAAAAATCTTGGAGGAATAGACTTTCAATTATTAGGAATTGGTAGAACTGCTCATATTGGTTTCAACGAACCGGGTTCCCACCAAAATTCTACTACGCGAATGGTAACGCTAGATCATGTCACACGATCAGATGCAGCTGGTTCTTTTTTAGGAATGGAAAATGTGCCAAAAAAAGCTGTTACCATGGGTATTTCGACTGTTTTAGAGGCGAGAAGAATTGTATTATTGGCCTGGGGGCAAAATAAAGCCGAGGTAGTTCAACAAACCATAGAAGGGGATATTACTCCTAAAATACCGGCAACGTATTTGCAAAACCATTCCAATGTCACTTTTGTTTTAGACGTGGAGGCAGCTTCGGGTCTAACACGATTTAATACGCCATGGGTTGTTGATAGTTGTGAATGGAATTTAGATTTAATCAGTAAAGCAATTGTTTGGTTATGTGGTAAAACAAACAAATCAATCTTGCATCTTACAGATAAAGATTATTACGAACATGGTATGGAAAGTTTATTGGCAATTGAAGGAACTGCCTATGATTTAAATATTAAAATGTTCAATCAATTGCAACATGCTATTACAGGTTGGCCTGGAGGCAAACCCAATTCAGATCATCAAAAACGTCCTGAACGCTCTACGCCAGAAAAGAAGAGAGTGATCATTTTTAGTCCGCATCCAGATGATGATGTCATTTCAATGGGAGGTACTTTTGACCGATTAGTGGAACAAGGACACGAAGTTCATATAGTCTATCAAACATCTGGAAATATTGCAGTATCCAATGATGAAGCATTGAAGTTTGCTGAAATAGGAATGGTGTTTGATCCAAAAAATGAAATATATTCAAATATTATCCAATTTATAAATCAAAAAAACAGCGCTATTCCGGATAGCATTGAACTTCGAAACTTAAAAGCTCAAATACGTCAAAAAGAATCGTTAGGTGCCACTCGTTTTTTGGGGTTGCCAGACAGTCAAGTTCATTTTTTGAATTTACCTTTTTATGAAACTGGTTCTATTAAGAAAAGTCCATTATCCCAAGTAGATATTGACTTAATGAAGGCTAAAATCGAAGAAATTCAACCCCATCAAATTTATGCTGCAGGAGATTTGGCTGACCCTCATGGAACTCATAAAGTATGTTTGGATTCTCTATTCATGGCTTTAAAAGAAATCAAGCATAAGCCATTCATGAATGATTGTTGGGTTTGGTTGTATCGAGGTGCTTGGCATGAATGGGAAATTCATGAGATAGAGATGGCAGTTCCAATGAGTCCAAATCAGGTGTTACGAAAACGAACCGCTATTTTTTATCACCAATCTCAAAAAGACGGCGTTATGTTTCAAGGTGATGATTCTAGAGAGTTTTGGGTAAGAGTAGAAGAACGAAATAAAGATACTGCTGAAAAATTCAAGCATTTAGGGTTGGCTAGTTATGCTGCGATGGAAGCGTTTAAGCGTTACCATTTCTAAATGGATTTTATTCCATACAAAGCGCTAGTTTTTTTATATTTGTCAATCAATACTGAAATAACGGTACACATTTAATTATAATGTCAAAAACAATACCCTTACAGCAATTATCAAATGCATTAGAAGGAGATCTTTTCTTTGATGAATTGCATAAAATAATTTATTCTACGGATGCCTCCGTTTATCAAATTAAACCCATTGCTATTGCAAGACCAAAATCGGTTAAAGATATACAAACGCTCGTTCATTTTGCCAATGAGCACCAAATTCCATTAACTCCAAGAACGGCAGGAACTTCCTTAGCTGGACAAACGGTGGGTAGTGGAATCATTGTAGATGTTTCTAAATATTTCACAAAAATAGTTGCTTTAGATCGAGAGAATAAAACTGTAACAGTTCAGCCAGGAGTTATCCGAGATGAATTGAATTTGTTTTTAAAACCTTACGGCTTATTTTTTGGGCCCAATACTTCAACATCAAACCGTTGTATGATTGGTGGCATGGTAGGAAATAATTCCTCTGGAACGACCTCTATTCGGTATGGAGTGACACGAGATAAAATAGTTGAATTAAAAGCCATTTTGAGTGATGGTTCGGAGACAGTATTTACATCGCTTAGTTCGGCTGAGTTTATCGAAAAAACGAAAGGAGATACTTTAGAAAATCAGATTTACAAAACGGTTTATGAGGAACTTTCAAATGCTGATACACAAAATGAAATTGTAAAAGAGTTTCCAAAGCCTGAAATTCATAGACGAAATACGGGTTATGCTGTCGATTTGTTGTTGAAATCAGATTTGTTTTCAGGAAACGAGCCGACTATAAATCTTGGAAAACTGCTATGTGGTAGCGAAGGAACATTAGCTTTTACAACTGAAGTTACGCTGAAAGTCGACGATTTGCCTCCTACATATAATATTATGGTGGCGGCACATTTTCACACCATTCAAGAAAGTTTGGAAGCCGTAATGATAGCGATGAAACATCATTTGTACACTTGCGAAATGATGGATGATACGATTTTGAATTGTACCAAAACCAACAGGGAACAAGCTAAAAATCGTTTCTTTATACAAGGTGATCCAAAAGCAGTTATTATGCTAGAAGTGGCTTCGGAATCTTTAGAAGAAGCCGAACGACAAGCAGATGCTTTAATAGCCGATTTAGAAAAAAACAATTTCGGTTACGCTTTACCTAAGTTATATGGCGAAGAGATTGATAAAATTAATGACTTGCGAAAAGCAGGTTTAGGACTTTTAGGAAGTATTGTCGGTGATGATAAAGCAGCTGATTCGATTGAAGATACGGCAGTTGAGTTGAGCGACTTGCCAAATTATATTGCCGAATTTGCCGCGATGATGAAAAGTTACGGA
This sequence comes from uncultured Flavobacterium sp., assembly GCA_964579755.1. Classification (GTDB taxonomy): domain Bacteria; phylum Bacteroidota; class Bacteroidia; order Flavobacteriales; family Flavobacteriaceae; genus Flavobacterium. Next base: position 3,416 of record CAZOHO010000011.1, on the reverse strand, counting down.
CAAGAAGCAATTTATTATGCGCATGCGGGTGCAGGGGAATTGCATTTGCGACCAGTACTGAATTTAAAGAAGAAAGAAGATTTACAATTATTTAGAACCATTGCAACTGAAGTGGCTGTTTTGGTCAAAAAATACAGAGGTTCGCTTAGTGGAGAACACGGGGACGGAATTGTACGCGGTGAGTTTTTGCCTTATATGATTGGAGAAAGCAATTATGAATTGCTGAAACGCATCAAAAAAGCATTTGATCCGAATGCTATTTTCAATAAAGGACGCATTACTGATACGCCTAAAATGGATGAAAATTTGAGGGTAGAATCGGGTAGAGTAGAACCAGAGATTGCAACAATACAGGATTTCTCAGATAGTATGGGAATTTTGCGCGTAGCTGAAAAATGTAACGGTTCCGGTGATTGTAGAAAATTACCATCGGCAGGAGGGACGTTATGTCCAAGTTACAGAGCTACTCGCAATGAAAAAGATACGACTCGTGCTAGAGCCAATGCACTAAGACAATTTTTAACCGATTCGGAAAAAGAGAATAAATTTGATCACGACGAATTATACCAAGTATTTGAATTGTGTGTGAGTTGCAAAGCATGTGCTAGTGAATGTCCAAGTAATGTTGATATTGCGTCTCTAAAAGCAGAGTTTTTGTACCAATACCAAAAAGTAAATGGTTTTTCGAAGCGAAACAAAACATTTGCTTATAATGCCAAATTGAATAATTTAGGAAGTTTGACACCTAAATTGACCAATTGGTTTGCCAATCTTTCCTTTGTGAAAAAGAAAATGGGAATTGCGCCTCAACGTGTTGTGCCGCATTTGGCTACAAAGACTTTCCGTAAATGGTTGGATAAAAATCATAAAGAACTTGAAGAAGGAAGTTTTCCTAATGGAAAAGTTATTTTGTTTTGTGATGAGTTTACTAATTTTTATGATGTTTCAGTGGGAATTGATACTTATGAACTTTTAACAAACTTAGGCTACCAAGTTTTGGTAGTAGATCATCAAGAAAGTGGACGTGCTTTTATTTCTAAAGGATTTTTGGAACAAGCAAAAGCTATAGCCACAATTAATGTGGATATCTTCAAAGAATTAGTAAGTGATGAAATTCCATTAGTTGGAATTGAACCTTCAGCGATACTGACTTTTCGAGATGAATACATTCGTTTGGCAGAAGATAAGTCAGGAGCAGAGCGTCTAGCGAAACACGTTTTTACTATTGAAGAATTCTTTAAAAATGAAATAGAGAAAGGAACAATTCATTCGGATCAATTTTCTGATGTAGTAAAAGAAATAAAAATCCACGGACATTGCCATCAAAAATCATTGAGTTCAGTTCAGGCAACTTTTGCCATGCTCAATATTCCAAAAAACACAACAGTTACCATTTACAACTCGGGTTGTTGCGGAATGGCGGGTTCTTTTGGATATGAAGAAGAGCATTATGAGATAAGTATGCAAATGGGGGAAGATACCTTGTTTCCAAAAATTAGAGCCACGGATGCTTCTGTTGCGATTGCTGCAGCCGGAACGAGTTGTCGTCATCAAATATTTGATGGAACATCGAGAGAAGCACAACATCCGGTTACAATTTTGAAATCTTGTTTGAAATAATCGTTTTATTGGAAATGAAATTTTAAGTTTGCATTGCGATGAAAACTATTTTAATTTATCATTTGAATACATTTATACTATGGCATTAAAAGGTTTGTTTAGAAAGAAGACGATTCAGGATATCATGAAACAGGTGGAGCAAAATGAAAGTGATGGACACAATGCTTTAGGAAAACATCTGACCGCTAGAGATTTAACGGCTTTTGGGATTGCGGCTATTGTAGGTGCTGGTATTTTCAGTACTATTGGTAAAGCAAGTGCTGATGGTGGTCCTGCGGTAATTTTTCTTTTTTTATTCACGGCTTTAGCCTGTAGTTTTGCTGCTTTTGCCTATGCAGAGTTTGCATCTATGGTTCCAGTTTCGGGATCAGCTTATACCTATTCTTATGTTGCCTTTGGCGAAATTATTGCTTGGATTAT
>CAZOHO010000011.1:0-1276 GCA_964579755.1 uncultured Flavobacterium sp. | reverse complement strand
CGTAATGCAGGAAATTTAATGGTGATTGTGAAATTATTTATCATTTTATTAGTAATAGCGGTAGGTTCTCGATATGTTGATACCACGCATTGGAGTCCGTTTGCTCCTAATGGAGTAAGTGGTGTTTTAAAAGGGGTTTCTGCAGTGTTTTTTGCTTATATTGGTTTTGATGCGATTTCTACCACCGCTGAAGAATGTAAAGACCCGCAAAGAGATTTGCCACGTGGAATGATGTGGGCGATTATCATTTGCACCATTTTGTATATTGTTATTGCATTGGTTTTAACAGGAATGGTGAGTTATAACGAATTGAATGTGGGTGACCCATTGGCTTTTGTATTTGAGAAGTTAGATTTAAAATGGATGTCGGGAATTATAGCAGTAAGTGCTGTAATTGCTATGGCAAGTGTGTTGTTGGTTTTTCAAATGGGACAACCTCGTATTTGGATGAGTATGAGTAGAGATGGTTTATTACCTAAGAAATTCTCTAGAGTACATCCGAAGTTTAAAACACCATCGTATGCCACTATTGTTACAGGTTTTGTAGTAGGAATTCCTGCTTTGTTTATGAATTTGACTATGGTAACCGACTTATGTAGTATTGGAACCTTATTCGCATTTGTATTGGTATGTGCTGGGGTTTTGGTTTTACAAAACAAAAAAGATATCCCGAGAGGAAAATTCAAAACACCCTACATCAATGCGAAATACATTTTTCCAATAGCACTAGTGTTGGGTTTGTTTTTTGCGTTTGCGTACAACAATAAGGCTACTATGGGATTCATCACTAATGAAACTCAAGTTAATTCTCCAGAAGTAATAATTACCTCTTTGGATAAATCGGATACAGATAAAGTATATCACTATTTAATTTCCTTAGAATCGAAACCAACGACTAATGACGTTGAGGAACTATTAAGTCAGTACCAAGACGATGAGGTTAAATATGCTGCCATTGTGGCTCAATTACCAATTACAGATGCTATTAAATACGAAAGTGGCTTTGATTTGTTCAAACATAAAATTCCGATGTGGATTTTCCTAATTACTTTAATTGGACTTGCTTTTTGGGCATATAAAGAAAATTTGTCATTGATTCCTTTATTAGGTTTAGTTTCTTGCTTGTATATGATGGCCGAATTGAGTGTTTGGAATTGGATTTATTTCACGGTTTGGTTGCTTTTAGGTTTGGTAATTTACTTTGGCTTTAGCCGAAAAAATAGCAAATTAAATATGTAGAAATAGTTTTCTATAGTTGATACAAATTAAAAACGTT
>CAZOHO010000010.1:0-22532 GCA_964579755.1 uncultured Flavobacterium sp. | reverse complement strand
TGTGGTGGATGCCACCAGTACGATAAAAGGTAAGATTCAATTGGCTGGGGATTTAACGGGTACGGCCGACTTGCCAATTATTGCTAACAGCGCTATCAATTCATCTAAAATAGCTAATGGAGCAGTAACGGATGCAAAAGTTACCTCTATTAGTAGTTCAAAGGTTACAGGGTCGCTACCGGTTAGCCAAATCAATGGAGCAGTTAGTAAGGTAAATGGTGTTTTACCCAGCGGCGATGGTTCTGTTGTAATTCCTTTCGGAATGGTAAGAACGGGAACTTTGGCTTCAAGACCCAATGTAGGAACCACTACAAATGGAGATATCTATGTGGTCTCAGGAGATTCAAACACCAACAATAATGGATTAACTTATATTAGCGATGGTCAAAATTGGAATGAAGTTACGCCGAATCAAGCTTCTTTGGATGCGCGCTATCTGAAATTAGGAGGAGGTACAATGTCAGGAAACATTATTGTTCCTTCGGGCAAATTCATTAGTATTAATGATGCACCCACCTCTTCAACTGATGCAGCAAATAAAGCGTATGTAGATAGTATGATAACAGGAGGTGCAACACCTGATGCAACTACGACAAGTTTAGGAAAAATTCAGTTAGCAGGTGATCTAGGAGGGACCGCAACAAATCCAACTGTTCCGGCTTTAGCATCAAAAGAACCTACAATTACTTCAGGAACTACTTCCCAATATTTTAGAGGAGATAAAACTTGGCAAACATTAAATAAATCGGCAGTGGGATTAAGCAATGTGGATAACACTGCAGATGCAAACAAACCCATTTCTACCGATACGCAGACGGCATTGAACGCCAAAGAAAATTCAACGAATAAGTCTACTACTACTATTTTAGGGACAAGTGATGTGTTGTTTCCAACGCAAAATGCCGTTAAAACATATGTAGACACACAAATAACGGCTAATACAACCCCAAATACCACTACAACAAGTTTAGGAAAAATTCAATTAGCGGGTGATTTGGGAGGAACAGCAACAAATCCAACGGTTCCAGGTTTGGCTTCAAAAGAACCTACAATTACTTCAGGAACTACTTCCCAATATTTTAGAGGAGATAAAACTTGGCAAACATTAGATAAATCGGCAGTGGGATTAAGCAATGTAGATAACACTTCAGACGCAAGTAAACCCATTTCAATTGATACGCAAAATGCTTTAGATTTGAAAGCTAATTTAGCTTCTCCAACATTCACTGGAGATGCAAAAGTGGCAACGGCTGCAACAGGAGACAATGATACTTCAATAGCAACTACTGCTTTTGTCAATACAGCTATTACGAATGCAGCTACTCCAAATGCAACTACTTCAAGTTTAGGTAAAATTCAATTAGGAGGTGATTTGGCAGGCCCAAGCAGTTCAGCATCAGTTCCAGTAATTACAAATGGGGCAATTACTACATTGAAATTAGCAGATGCTTCTATAACTAATATTAAAATTGGGGAAACAATTACCGTTGCAAATGGAGGAACTGGAGCAACTTCATTAACAGGATATCTAAAAGGAAATGGAACTTCTGCGTTCACATCAGTATCATCAATTCCAGTAGTTGATGTGGATGGGGCTGTTAGAAAAGTGAACGGTGTTGTGCCGGATACAGATGGAAATGTAGCTGTGATTATAGGTAGGGTTTTTACAGGTGCTACTGTTGATCCAAATTTAGCTACTTCTATTATCAACGCAAACCCTGCAAAAAAATCATCAGATATTTATGTTGTAGCTGATGGTAGCAATCCTAATAATGGCCGTACTTTTATTTATGATGGCGCCACTTGGCTTGAAGTGGCAACCAATTTATCAACCACAGATGCGCGCTATGTAAATGTTGCTGGGGACACTATGGAAGGGAATTTAACAGTTCCAACAGGCAAGAAATTAATTTTAACGGATATACCTACAAATGCTACAGATGCGACTAATAAGTCGTATGTAGACGGATTGGTTACCTCTTCTGCTACACCAGATGCAACAACATCTGTAAAAGGTAAAATAAAATTAGCAGGTGATTTAGGAGGGACAGCTGATGCACCAACTGTTCCGTCTTTATTAGATAAACTTTCAGGTAATGGTACAAATGACTATGTTCCTAAATTTTCTGCGGCTAAAACAGTAACAGACAGTTCTATTTTTGATAATGGTAATGTGGGTATTGGAACAACAACTCCAGCAAACAAGTTAGAAATTACACAAGGAACAGCTGGAAATTCAGGTTTGCGATTTACAAACTTAACCTCATCGAGTTCAGCATCTACATCGGCTAGTAAAGTTTTGGGACTGAATAATACCGGTGATGTTATTTTAACCAATATTCCAGGAACACAAAATATTGTTTCTTTTTCAACAGCAAGTCCAAATACAGGAAGTCCTGTATTTACACCCAATACACCAGCTGATCAATCGGTTATTTATCAATCAGCAACGGATAATAGTTTATGGACATATAATGGTACAACTTATGTAACGTACACTGCCCCAGCAACTACAGAATGGAATTTGGCGAATACTACAAATGATGCGGGGAGTAATAAAACATCAAGTATTTGGAGATCGGGAGGAATTGCTGTAGGCGGTTCGTCTACTACGCCTTTATATGGAAATATTACTGCCATGGGAGGAACTAATTTTAGCGGTGTTCCTGCATTTGGAACAGCATCATTAGGATTAATTAATAATTCAACCGCAGGATGGTCAGGAAGTGGATTCTTGTTTTCTAATTCAACAGCTGGTTCAAATGCGTTCTCTATGGTGTATAATAACGATAAAGCTTATTTTGGGCACTTGACACCTTCAAATACGTATTCTAATTATGGAATTTGGAACGGGACAGGATTAAAATTAGGGGGAACCACTAGTGCAATTAACAAATTAGATGTTGAAGGGTCAGTAGCAATAGGTTCTTATGCAGGAATAAATGCTGCTCCATCAAACGGGCTAATAGTTAGTGGTAATGTAGGTATAGGCACCACAACTCCTGCAACCACATTGCATATAAATAATTCTTCAATTGCAACTAATACAGTTAATGCAGATGCTCAAGTGCTCAGAATGATGCGACCACAGGCTCCTGGAGTAAAATGGGAAAATATAGCGCAATTTAATTTGGGAAGCTATGCAGTAACAACGGGAGGAAGTACTAATGCTACCAGTAGATTAGATTTAGCAATGAATGACGGAAATGGGGTTGCTACAAGTAATGTTATGACCTGGCAAGCTAATGGTAATGTAGGTATTGGAACAACGGCACCAATTAGTGCTCTTTCTAATACTCCAACAGCAATTCAAGGATCAAATTCAACTAATGCATTCACAGGAGGTTTAACTTGGTCTACACCTGGGACAGGATTTGCCGCGTCGTTTTATTCTCAACCAACAAATGGGAATGGCTTACAAGTTAAAATTGCGGGAAATACAAGCGCCAATAATGCTTTAGAAGTTTCATCTGGAGCAACTCAGACAGGTTCATTAACACCTTTGTTTAATGTTTTAGGAAATGGTAATGTAGGCGTAGGAACTTCTTCACCATTAACTAAATTGATAGTTAATGACAATGCTTATATTTCCAATATACCTACAACTACAGCAAACTTAATGGATAATTCAACTTTTAGACCATTAACTCGTTTTCAAACTACTTCTGGGATTAATAATAATGCTATAAGTCATTATTTAACTACTACGGTAGCAGCTACTCAGGCACATAATTATTCGACAGGAACATCTTTACCTTATGTTTTACAACCTGCGGGGGGTAATGTGGGCATAGGTACTTCAGCACCATCAGCATTATTGGAAATTACTAGTCCTTCTGGAAATGGAGTTGCCCCCAAATTGAGGTTAACGAATCCAATTGGGAAAAAATGGGAATTACAAAGTGGTATCTCGGGAATAAATGATACTTACTTTGGTATATATAATGTTACAGATAATATACAAGTTCTGACGGCTAAAAATACAGGAGAGGTTGGAATAGGGACTACAGCTCCTTCAGCACAATTACATACAACAGGTTCAGTACGCTTTGCTGGAGCGGGTACGCCAGGAGCTGGAAAAGTATTAACATCTGATGCATCTGGTAATGCAACTTGGCAACCAGGAGCAATAGCAACAACTGTTTCAAATAAAACAACTGATTTCAGTTTATCTAGCACTGATAATGGGGGTGTGATTGTCGTAAATAGCGCTACTACTGTCACTTTAACAGTTCCTTCAACATTATCAGCTGGATTTTCTTGTCAAATTATTCAACAAGGTGCTGGGCAAGTGAATGTGATTGGTTCTGGAGTTACGATAACAAGTGCATTAGGAACCTATAGTAGAACAACAGGTTCGTCAATTGGTGTTATGTTAACTACGGCAACTACGGCATTTTTATCTGGAGACACTGCTTTTTAAAAGGTTTTATTATGAAAAAAATACTACTAGTTTTATTTTTTCCACTTTTTGCATTGGCTCAAGTTACACCCGAGTTTTTGCAATTAAAACCAGTATATACCAAATTTGTTAGATTTGATTATACTGGAGCCATTCAAACTTGGACTGTACCCGTTGGTGTAACTAAAATATTTATTGATGTTGCAGGAGCACAAGGCGGTTCAGCCAGCCCTTATCTTGGCGGAAAAGGAGGAAAAGTAAGCGGACTATTAACCGTTACGCCTAATGATGTATTGCAAATTACAGTAGGAGGACAATCTACTAATAATATTGCAGTTTATGGTTTTGGGGGTAACGGTGGACGCTCAACAATTTATGGAACTATTGCCAGAGCTGGTGGTGGCTTAAGTGCTATTTCTACAGCTGCACCAGTTACACAAGCCAACGCATTATTAATAGCTGGCGGTGGTGGAGGAACAGCTACAAATGGTTATGCTGGTAATGGTGGTGCAGGTGGTGGATTAAATGGCATTAGCGCAACGTCAAATTATGGTGGTGTTAATACTAGAGGTGGTGGAGCAAGTCAAATAGCTGGAGGAGTTGCTGGATCAACATCTGATGGCAACTCAACTAATCCAACCGCAGGTACGGCTATTAATGGTGGTGCGGGTGGAATTGTTGGCGGTTTTAGTGCAGGATGGAACGGCGGCGGCGGCGGCGGTGCAGGCTACTTTGGTGGCGGTGGTGGAGCAGGAGGAGGAAATGCTCAAGGTGCAGGAGGAGGTGGTTCTTCTTGGACACATGCTTCAGTGTCGCAGGTTTCCAATGTGTCAAATTTTAACACAGGTCACGGAAGAGTAATAATCTATTACAAATAATTATTGATACCAATTGGAGTAATTTATACATCAAATGCTATTACTCTTGATTCTTCAATTATCATAATTCCAACGAGTTAATACATATAGGGTTGTTTTTTTTAATGATATCATTAATTGCCTTTTAGTAAAACATGAATTGATAGGAAATTAAAAATTATATTTTTTTGAAAAGTTGTGATTTTGCAACTTTTCTTGTTTTAACTAATATTATTTTTGCCTACATTTTAAAAATTAATTTAAAATTGTTTTAAAGAATAATGATCAGATATTTAGATAGTTTATCTTGCTAAAATAATTTTTAATGAACAAATAAAGATTGTGAAAAAGCAAATGATATGAAACAATTGAATCAGCTTAGTGTTTTTCTAAATGGATAGTAATAGCTTTTGAAAATTGATTTATCAGAATTTATTGAAATAAAACAATAAAAAATTCTAAATAAGTCACCAAAAACAATCCCCAAATCCCCAAAATATCATCTTTATCCCCCGCAAAAGAGTTGTAAAATTACAAGTATGGAAAATATTTTTTTTAATTGGAATAAACTATCAAGAAAGGACTTGTTCTTATCTTATTTATTACTTTTTATGGTACAGATAAATTATTCTCAGTGTACTATAACGAGTTTTACAGTTGCTAAAACTAATGCAACTTGTTTCTCCAATGGAGAAATTAAAGTAAGTATTCCAACAGGTCAGTCAGGTTGTGAAACGCGTTTTGCAACATTAGTTCCTGTCACGGGTACTTCTAACACGCCTGTGCCAAGTCAAACCCAAACACTTACTTTCTTAAGCGCGGGAGGGGATGTGGTTTTCGGTTCGTTACCTGCAGGAAAATACAACATCGCGACTTCTGATGGGATTACTACAACAAACTATTCAAGTAACCCAGTTACCATAACGTCTAGTTATACTCCGATGGCATTGACGCTGTCTAGTACTGCACCCACTTGTACATTGACAAGTTCAGGTTATACTCAAAATGGGACATTCACAACTACAATAACAGGAGGAACGGGACCGTTTGATTATACTTTAACTTCGGCTTTTGGAGTACAAACAGTTAGTAGTAACTCTAGAACACAAGTGTTTAATAATATCAAAGCAGGAGAAAATGTTTCGATAGTAGTTACAGATAAAGTGAATGGGAATGCAGGTTGTCAGGTTTCAGTAACACAAAATTATGTTACCTCTACCGCTGTACCGGCTCCCTTAGCCTATGGGTTTAGGGCTTATAATTTTATTAGAGATTGTGGAGATCCTCAGCAATCTAAGATAAAGTTTTTTATTAATTTAGACAATTTAACCGCTTCAAGGTTGGCTATATTACAACAACCCGGCAATGCTAAAATTACAATCTCAGGAGTAGATTACCCGTTAACTTATGTGCCCTCAAGAAATGGTTATACCTATGATCCATCCGCTGTTAATAGTCCTGAATTAGTAAATGGGATGACTATTACCACTTCATTTAATTGGGGTTGTAGTATCTTAACAAGAACATCAACAGTACAAATGCCTAATAATTGGTTTAATTATTCAGGATCAACTATAGTTACGTCTGATTGTAGTTTGAAATTGAAATTGAAAGTTTTTGGAGATCAAGATAATGTTCAAGGATATACAGATAGAAATGTTTATTTCTGTCCAACCAATTCAGTAAAAATTGAAAAAAGAATTTCAACTGGTCCCGATGTGTATCAGGAATTGTCAGGTTCTGATATATCTCCTGATCCAGCAACAACATCAAATGATTTAAATGTCACAACTTCAAATCCAACGATTCCTTCAGCGTATTCAGAATGGCTATTGAACGAAGGAGGATATTACCGAATCACTGTTTCAGACCAATACCATACTGTAGTTAACTATTATAACGCAGGGACTTTAACTAATCCTTTGTCTAACGTTACTATTAATCCTACTGCCTCAGTAATAGCAGGAACTTCGGGATTTAGTTTCCCTATTTACAATTCGGGTATAAAGTACCCAGTGAGTGTAAAAGTAGAACGTACAGATGGGCAAAATTTAATTAACTATACGGCCACGGAACCATTAAGCCTTGCGGGTAATTATACCTATAATTTTCCCATGTTTGTCACTTGGAACTCGGATCCAGGTGTATTGGGAGGGATATATGATTTACCCCCAGGAGAATATCGATTTACTCTTACTGATGGCTGTTCTAATACAAAAGTGTTTACAGCTACGAATGCAACCTATGCGAATTACACTCCTACTTTTTCTGTTACACAGGGGTGCAATAATTCCAATTCGATTACTTTTAATTTGAATAAAAATGGATTTGCTTTTGGTACGAACTGGGCGCCGTCTGCAGATGTAAATTTATATACTAAAAATTCTTCTGGAGGATTTGGAAATTTTGTACAAGCAGTAGCTAGAACAGGAACGGGTTCAGGAACTTTTGTGAATTTAGCCTCAGGCTCTTATTTTGTTCAATTTAATGGAATAGGATTAGGATATTCTACTGGAGAAAAAAGAACTTCACCTACAAGTTATTTTAAAGAAGTAGTAATACCTGACTATCAAAATTTCACAGTGTCAACTGGCGCTTCGATTTGTGATACATCAAATCTGAATTCAGGTATTGTTAGTGCTCAAATTACAGGAGGTACATATACTTATCCTATTACATTTAGTTTGTTTAGTACTTCCAATTCGGCCGTACCATTAGCAACCTATGTTGAAAATGACACTTCTAAAGTAGAGCATTCATTTTCTAATTTGGCAATAGGAAATTATTTTGTTCGAGTGGCAAGTTCGTGTTATTCTGTCGATCAAAACGTTTCCATTTCCACTAATGTTACAGCACCTCGAGCTATTGTGTCGGATCCTGTAATTTGTCCCTTAAGCCCAACTACTTTAGGAGCGATTTCGGCAACAAACGGCTTGTACGATATTACTTGGACCAATGACGCAGACCCGAATCAAACAGTAATTGCAACTGGAATGCCCGTTGTATTATCACCGGCTGCTACCATAAAATATAGAGCTACCTTTAAATTGAAAGATTTCTTAGCGTGTGTTAATCCTCCAGTTTATACGTCAACTGTAGATGTTAGAGTCGATGCGAATCCGGATGTTAGTTTAGCGGTTTCTGATATTGATTTATGTTTGGCTCCCACGACTAAAACAGTTACAATAAGTAGCTCTCAATTGGGTTATAAATATGAAATAGTTAAAATGGATGGATCTTCTTTTGTGCCGCCACTTTCTGGAATTGGTACAGGAGGCAATTTAGCCATTAGCTTTCCATCTTCGTTTAATTTTGCTGCAGGGACTACTTTAAGAGTAAAAACCTCTAATGGAGCTAATTCAAAATGTACGGATTATTTAACGGATTTAGTTACTATTTCACAATCCACCCCTATAAAAACATTAGTAGTGCAATCAACAGATGTATGTCAAGGTTTTGCTTCAACAATTAAAGTCAAAGCTTCGCAATCTCAAATAGTATATTTAATCAAGAAAAATGGGGTTCCAATTTCGTCTATTCCTACCCAAACAGGAAATGGTTCAGATTTAACTTTTACGATACCGGCTAGTCAGTTAACAGTAGGTATCAATACGTTTACCGTTCAGGCTTCTAATTCAACTTGTGGCACCATTGATTTAGATCAAGTAGCCACTATTACTGTTACTGCCTCCCCAGTTTCTAATGCTGGGACGGCGTTTATTAAAACCTGTATTACCAATCCAAATGGGAAACAAATAGGGATGACTGCAGTATCGGGAATAAATTATTCGTGGAGTCCTGCGATAGGTCTAGATAATGCAACAATAGCAAATCCAATAGCAAATCCAACTACCACTACGACTTATACACTTACGGCAGCAGACGGAACTTGTACGGCAACTAGCACGGTAAAAGTAACAGTAATTACTACAGTTCCTTCTGTAAATGCAGGAACCGATTTCACTAAGACTTGTTCATTAAATCCTTCAGGTAAATCAATAGGAGCTGTGATTCAGGGACAAAGTGCAACCTATGCTTGGACACCAACTACTGGATTGTCCAGTGCTACAACTGTAACTCCTACGGCTAATCCAACAGCAACTACTACTTATAGAGTTACAGCTACCGAAACTAGCTCAGGGTGTACTAGTTTTGACGAAATTATTGTTACCGTAGATACTACTCAACCTAATGCTCCTATAATTTTATCAATTGTTCACCCAACTTGTTCCAATAGTAAAGGAACAATAACTATAACACCAACTGGAATTTTAGGAGATACTTACAGTATTGATAATGGAGTTACTTTTCAGTCTACTAATGTGTTTACAAATGTTAGTGCTGGGACATATAATATAAAAATAAAATCAGGTACTAATGGTTGTGTTAGTAATGCAGTTTCAGCAATAGTTGAAGCGCAACCACCCACTCCATCAATCCCTACAATCTCTGCGGGATCCAGCACAACTTTTTGTTTAGGGGGTTCTGTAGTGTTAACTAGCTCTGCTACCTCTGGTAATCAATGGTATCTCAACGGTTCAGCAATTAATGGAGCAACTTCTCAAACCTATACCGCTGATCAATCAGGCATGTACACAGTTATTGTCACTAATACTTACGGTTGTTCTAGCCCAGTAAGTACAGGAGTAAATGTTCTAGCAAATGTATTACCAATAGCGACCATTAATAATGGAACTGCACTAGCTTTTGTAAATTGTTCTGCAACTGCAATTGATTTAACGGCATCCAATGGGAGTGGATTTGTTTGGTATTATAGCCCAGACAATGTAACTGCATTTTCAGTTTTACCAGCAACTTCACAAACTATAACAGCTACTAATTTAGGGTTTTATAAAGTAAAAGTAATCAATAGTACGAATTGCGAAGCAATATCTCAAGTAACTCACGTAGTTGCTACACCTGCAGTGTCAGCTACGGAGTTAGAAACTTGTGTAGGCAATACAATTACACTAGAAGCAGATGCTACTAGTTTTGTTAATCCTACTTATCAGTGGAAAAAAGGCGGAGTAAATATCCCAAACGCGATCTCACAAAATTGGAATGTTACCGAGGATGGTGAGTATACGGTCACTGTAACCGATGGACGTACTGTAGGAAATATTGGGACACAAACCTCTTGTGGGACTAACCTACATTTTAATTCATTGCCAGTAGTGAATGCAGGAACTGATTTTACAATTACCTGTACATCAAATGTAGGGGGATTAATTATTGGTGAAACTCCAGAAACCGGATTTGATTATGTTTGGACTTCTCCAAATGGGACTTTGGGATTGTCTAATGCAACTATTGCTAATCCAAACGCAAATCCGACAGTAACGACAACCTATACAATCAGAAAAACAAATCACACTACCTTATGCTGGCAAGAAGACAGTATAACGATCACTGTAGATACTGCTGCACCAGTTGCTAATGCAGGAATAGATTTTACCAAAACTTGTATTGCTAATACTTTAGGTAAAGAGATAGGAGTAACACCAATTTCAGGAATAACCTATTCTTGGCTACCTATAACAGGTTTAGATGATGCTACTAAAGCCAATCCAATTGCCAATCCAGTAGCAACAACAACTTATACCGTAACAGCTACGAATACTGTTAATGGTTGTTTCTCAACAGACACAGTAGTTACTACCGTTGATGTTTCGACTCCAATAGCCAATGCAGGAACTGATTTCATTAAAACATGTGCAACAAATCCATCAGGAAGAGTTATAGGAACAACGGCTGTAACGGGAGTAAGTTATTTGTGGAGTCCATCAACGGACTTATCAGATGCTACGATTTCAAATCCAAATGCGAATCCTTTATCTACTACTACATATACCTTGACAGCTACTAAAATTGCTACTGGATGTACTGCTACTGATTCGGTAATAGTAACGGTTTCAAATACACCGAACCCGACAGCATTGAGTACAACGATTTCAAATATTTGCCCACTAGAGACAGTTGATTTGTCAACAATTCAACCTGCTGCGGTTAGTGGAATTGTATACGAATGGTGGACAGGAACAGCAACTACTCGCGTAACTCAAATCACGAATCCAACGCTGTATGCAACTGCAGCCACTATTTATTTATGGAGTAAAACAGTTAGCGAAGGATGTTATAGCGCTATTCCTGCTCAGGTTAATGTAGTGATGAATGTGTGTTGCGAAAGTAATGTAGGGGTTTTACATGAAAACAACCCGTTTAGTTTAGTTAATTATGCACCTGCTGATATTACTTTGTTAAACCATATTAATTACCCAATACCAAGTGTAGTTCGTTATGTAATTGTAAATGATTTGGATGGGAAAATAAAACAAATTAATACCACTGCACCTCAATTCACTCAGTTACCGGCAGGGAATTATACTGTTCATGCTTTGGTATTTGGACCTACGGTAGTTCCAACAGGTTTGGCTATTGGAAATAAATTATCTCAAGTGGTGCCTTTCTGTGGTAGATCAGCATCAATTGCAGTGGTAGTGCAATCTATTTGTAACTCAAGAATGTCTTACACAGAAACATTCCCAAATGCAAAACAATATGCTCTTTTGGATATAAGTACCAATCGATTTGTTCAAGTA
Organism: uncultured Flavobacterium sp.; assembly: GCA_964579755.1. Lineage (GTDB taxonomy): Bacteria > Bacteroidota > Bacteroidia > Flavobacteriales > Flavobacteriaceae > Flavobacterium. The sequence continues at coordinate 10,674 of CAZOHO010000010.1, read as the reverse complement.
AACACAAATGGAATATTTGAAATGATTCATACTGGTATGCCACATCAGGTAATAGGATTTAATTACACAGGAACCGCTAGTGGAATTCAAGTAGGAAGTAACATATCTGGGGTATCTGCAACAAATTTAGATATTACTGCGGGATCAATTATTTCAGGTTGTACAGCGGTAACTACACAAATAGACGGTAATATATATAATGATAAAGACAAAAGGTGCGTTGAGGGACTTAATAATCAGCAAGGATTGCCTGCCGTAACGTTGTATGCTAAATTATTAAACAGTAATAATCAAGTAATATATGTATCTTCTGCCATTCAAGCTCCTGATTATACATTTAGTATGTCACCGGATTTACTAGATGGCGTGTATTCGATTATTTTAGACAATAATCAAGACACTAGCGATGTGGTAGCAACATATCCTACTTCTTGGAAAGGAAATGCTCAAACATTCACAATTGAATCAGGACAAATAGTAGAATACCTTTCTAATACTGCCAACTTTGTACCGATGTGTATGCAATCGGCAACGAATAAACCTATTTTGAAACCAACAGCAAATTTAGTAGGGAATACCTATAACTTTTGTCAAGGGACTACAGCCTCTAGTATAACTGTTGATACTCTTCCAGGCGCCACGGTAAACTGGTATACACAAGCCGTCGGAGGGGTAGCCAAACTAACTCCACTAATTCCAAATACATCAGTAGTTGGAACCACAACATGTTATGTAAGCCAAACTCTTAATGGGGCTGAAAGTGACAGAACCGAAGTTATTATTGCGGTTCATGCCTTACCTGGAAAACCTACAGCTATTGAAGGGAATAATTTTATCGCAGCAGGTACCACACAATTATATACGGTAGTCAATAGTTCAAGTTCACTAACGTACAATTGGATCTTGCCAACAGATTGGACCGGATCTTCTACTTCTAAGGATATTACAGTACAAGTTGGAACTAAAGAAGCAACAATAGGTGTAACTGCTACTTCTACTTATGGATGCGTTAGTGCAATACAAGAATTAGTAGTTCGGGTAGTAATAGAAGACGATATTGAAGTATACAATTCACTATCTCCAAACGGAGATGGAGATAACGATATTTTTAGAATTCGTAACATTGATTTCTATCCAGAAAACACCTTGAGTATTTTCAATCGTTGGGGAATAGAAGTGTATCACGTTACTAGTTATGGTCAAAATGATAATTTCTTTAAAGGATTTTCAGATGGTCGATCAACGGTGAATAGAGGTGTAGAATTACCTGAAGGTACTTATTTTTATACATTGACGTACAAGAATTCGAAAGGAATTGAGAAAAACCTTTCAGGGTATTTATACATAAAACAATAATTCATTTCCGAGAGGAATAAGAATAACAGATATGAAAAAAATAATTTATAGTTTGGTAATTTTGTTAGGGCTGAGTGCCTCAGCCCAGCAGGAGCCTCAGTACACTCAGTACATGTACAATCCATCGGTGATTAATCCGGGGTATGCTGGATCGCTGGGCTATGGTTCATTGTTTAGTTTGTACCGAACACAGTGGATAGGCTTGGAGGGGGCTCCCAAGACGCTGAATTTGTCGTACCATCAACCCTTGGAGAACACTAATTTAGGATTGGGAGGCAATATTGTACACGATGAGATAGGTCCAAGTACCACCACTAACTTAGCTGTAGATGTATCGTATACAATTCGTTTTGAGAACGAGAGCCGCTTGGCTTTCGGTATGAAAGTAGGAGGTCAATTATTAAACATCGATTATACGAAGCTGAATCACTACAATCCTAGTGATGTATCTTTCAGGAATAACATTACGAATCAATTCTCACCCAATATAGGCGCAGGATTGTTTTATTATAATGAAAACAGCTATTTAGGCTTATCAGTACCGATGATGTTACAGACTAAAATGTACGATGAATTTGCATATTCGGATGCTAACCGCAGACAACATTTTTATTTAATGGGAGGGAAGGTATATGATTTGACATATAATGTAAAATTCAAACCTGCCTTTGTAGCTAAAATGGTTGCAGGAGCTCCGTTACAAGTAGACCTTACAGGAAATTTTTTAATCAATGAAAAATTCACAGTAGGATTGGCCTATAGATGGAGCGCTGCATTGTCGGGTCTAGTAGGTTTTAAAGTAAGTGATCGACTAGCTATAGGTTATGGATACGATAGAGAGACTACTCGCTTATCCAATTTCAATTCAGGCTCGCACGAGTTGTTTTTACAATTTGATTTATTCAAAATCAACCAACACATAGAAACGCCTCGTTTCTTTTAAAAGACCAAGATGAGAAAGATGAGAACATTACACCACTACCTAGCAATAGCACTATTATTTCCAATAGGATTAGTAGCCCAAGATCGAACACTAAAACGAGCAGAGAAAACCTTTGCGAAAGAGTCGTATGTATCAGCCATAGAAATCTACGAACGCCTAGCCGAAAAAGGGATGGGATCCGAACAGATTTATGAGAAATTAGGCGATGCGAATTACTTTAATGCTAATTATGTACAAGCAGAGCAGTGGTATACCAAACGCTATGAGCTAAAAGGGACTTTTCCTAAGGAGTTTCTATTTCGTTATGGGCAATCCTTAAAATCAGCAGGGAAGGATAAACTAGCACAAGAAATTTTAGCCCAATATGCTAAAGAAAACCCAACCCAACAAAGAGCCAAGAATCAAAGCCAACAATTAGCACAGCAAAGTATCAAGAAAGGGAGTGATGGATTCACTATCCAAAACATCAAGACTAACACGAAGTACTCCGATTATAGTAGTACTCTAAAAGGCGACACGTTAATCTTTGCTAGCGCAAGACCCAAGGTTATGGGTAATCAAATTTATGCTAGAACAGGACAGCCGTTTACCAACTTGTATTATACAGTACAACAAGCCGATGGTAATTACAGCAAAGCCGAGTTGTATTCCAAAAACACTTTTTCTATCTTCCACGAGGCAAGTCCTGTGTTTACCAAAGACGGTAATACGATGTACTACACCCAAAACGAGCTCAAAGAGAACAATCAGAGAAAGGTTGTCAACGGAAGATACAAGATTTACAAATCGGTTAAAGAGAACGGCAAATGGAAAAGTCTAGGAGTACTACCAATTTTCAAAAACGATACTATCCGAGTAGCCCACCCAGCCTTATCTCCAGACGAAAAAATCCTATACTTTGCCTCAGATGCAAAAGGCACTTTTGGACAATCAGATTTATACAAGATTGAGTTACGCCCAGACGGGACTATAGGTAACCCAGAGAACCTAGGCAATACGATCAATACCGAGGGGAGAGAGAGTTATCCTTTTGTAACCAAGGACAACATTCTACTCTTTGCCTCAGACGGACACCCAGGACAAGGGGGTTTTGACATCTTTGCCTTAGACCTCACCCAAAATGGAGCCTTGCCCGTACACTTAAGCGCCCCTATAAATAGCGCCTTTGATGATTTTGGACTTAGCTGGGACAGACAAATCAATAATGGGGTGTTTACTTCCAATAGACCAGAGGGACAAGGCGATGATGACTTGTATGTATTTACCAATACAAAGCCTTTTTTCGAATTTGATTATAATGCAAGAATCATCGGAAAAGTAATAGACAAAAACACGAACTTACCCCTAGCCAACGCGATTGTTACACTTTACGATAGCAGAGGCAAAGAACTAGCAAGTATCACCACCAATGAAACAGGGGACTTTGTTTTTGAAAAAGTACTCTCGAATGCTACTTATAGAACCCAGGCGAGTAAAGAGACTTATACCAACAATGAAACAGTGCCAAGCTTGGCTTTGTACGAGAGAGAGGTAAGTACTACCATTGTACTAGATCAAGACCAATACAAGTTAGAACAAGGGTTAGACTTGGCTAAAGCACTATCGTTACGACACATCTACTTTGATTTGGACAAATCGAACATTAGAAAAGATGCAAGGGTAGAGTTAGAGAAAATAGTAGAGGTGTTGACTCAAAACCCGACTATCAAAATCGAGATTGGTTCGCATACGGACAGTCGTCAGAGCAAAGCCTATAACCAAGCCTTATCACAACGCAGAGCGAAATCTACGTTAGATTATTTAGTTAAGCGTGGTATCGATAAAAATCGTTTGACAGCTAAAGGCTATGGAGAAAGCCAATTGGTGAACCAATGCGCAGACGGAGTACAATGTTCAGAAGCAGAACATCAATTGAACCGTAGAAGTACGTTTGTTATAGTAGGACAATAAACTACACACGATATTTATTGCCCTTATAGGAAAGTGGCTTGTCGTAATAGATGAGTCACTTTTTGTTTTTTAGTAAGGTGCTAATTTTTTTAGCAAGATTCAATATTATTATTACTTTTATAAAGTAAATAGTATTAATTTGAACTTGAGAACGTTAGATTTTTTTGATACAATATCCTTGTCTTATTTAGAAGACAAGGCACTTCTGTTGAACAGAAAAGAAATAAAGTTTGTTGTGTCAATAGGACTACTTGATTTGATTTTAAACGATTGTAAAGATGAATATTATCTTTTAAAAATAAATAATGAATCCATATTTAAGTATAGCACTAATTATTATGACACAATGGATTTACAATTATATTTTGATCATCATAAAGGAAAAGGGAATAGATATAAGATTCGTGAAAGAGAATATGTCCAAAGTAGTTTAAAATTTGTAGAGATAAAGACCAAAACCAATAAAAATCATACGATTAAACATAGAAAAAAGATAAAAAATTGGTTTGAAGCTAAGGACTTTATCCAAGACCATACTAAAATAAAAGAATCAGATTTACATCAAAGTTTGTATTCAGAATATACCAGAATAACATTACTGCATAAAGAAAAAAAAGAGAAAGTAACTTTGGACTTTAATCTTGGATTTTATGATCAACAAAAATCGATTCAATATGATGCTATTGTAATTGCAGAGGTTAAGGCAGAAAAAATTACAACAATTCATTTTAATGAAATTATGAAAAAATATAAAATTAGGTCAGGTTCTTTGAGTAAATATTGTTTGGGGTTAGTTTCGCTTAATCCTAAATTAAAGAAGAACAATTTTAAAATGATGTTTAATCAAATTACAAAAGCAAATAACAATGGATAATACATTTTATAATCTTATTTTCAATTCTTTAGGACTAAGGTATTTGTTGAATTTAATCACGGTTTTTATAATATTCCGCTTTATATATTTTAAAAATTATAAAAAAACCGACTTGTTTTTAACTTTTTTTGGTTTCAATTCCATCATATTTTTTATTTCATTTATGCTGAATAAAGTCGAAATAAGTACGGGAGCAGGATTTGGACTATTTGCTGTTTTTTCGGTCTTACGATATAGAACAGAAGGTATTGGAGCAAAAGATATGACTTATTTGTTTCTTAGTATTTCTATTGGGTTACTTACTGCAATTGGGCCGTCAAACGGGATTGAAATCAGTCTGTTTTGTTTTGTAATTATTGTTTTAACATTTATTCTTGAAAATTCTCTTTGGGGCAAAATAGAGGTTTCAAAAAGCATTATATATGACTCACTTGATTTTATAAATCAATCTCAACAATCGGAATTAATGGAAGATTTGAAAAGCAAAACAGGTATTGAAATCCATCGACTTTCAATTGACAATATCGATTATTTAAAAGATTCCTGCACTATTACTATTTACTATTATGAAAATTAGATTTAAGTATATCACATATGCAATTGTATTGTTAGTATATATAAATACAAATGCAATTTTCGCACAAACATCAAGGTCTGATCCTAACGATAATCAAGGTTGGTATGGAGCGAAGTTGAAGTTGGATTTACCGAGTGGTTGGGGGACAAGTTTGGATTATCAAGCACGATTTATTAATGATTTCAACAGGTATAATGGATCGTATACTACAGTTGGTACTACAAAAAAAATCATCAAACATGTAGAGTTGCAAGCAGATTTTAGATTGGCTGTAGTAGAAAAAGGAACCTATTATAGAGGAAGTTTTGGATTTGAAGCATCAAAAGAAATTGGAAATTTTGATTTTGGATTACGCATGTTAGTTCAAAATCAATTGCAAGATTTTGATGATGAATATAAAGACAATCAAAGGGAAGGATATTGGCGTGCTAAATTCGAAACTAGTTACGCTCCTACTGAAGGGGTTGACTTGTATGTTTCGACAGAACCCATTATGAAATTTGGAGGAGTTCGTCCCATCGATAATTGGAGAAATATTGTAGGTGTAAAGATAAAGGTAGCCAAGAGAACAAAACTAAATTTATTTTATATGTATCGCCCAGATTTTGCAAAAGCTACTTATAATCGATTGTTTCAAGTTGTAGGTGTAAACTTAGATTATACCCTTAAAATAAAAAAATCGAATCCAAGCGGTCACTATCTTATAAGCAGATAGTAAATTTAGAATGCTAAGATTTTAGAATCCATCCATGACAATCTGTTTGTTAAATATGTTTTTAATTCATTGACACCGCTATTGTAGTCAAAATTAATCCCCGTCCATTTGGTGTAATTTCTTAGGATAGCATTATTTACAATTAAATAGTTAGCGGTGTTACTTGTTAATTCTATAACTTTTGGAGTGCTTAGCACATTGGTACGAAGCTCTACCCATCGTGTTTTTAACTCCGTTTTAAATTGAGGATCTTCCATGAGTCGTTTCCACCAAAAAGGAACCATCCAAGCATCATTCGTTACATAGGTATTATAATTAATTATCCAATCATTTACAGGCACTCTACCGCCAGTGCCGTATCCAATATTCAAATCCCAAACGGGTCCCATTTTTAGTTTCCCGCCACGGGCTTTATGCAGATAAGTACTCAATCGATAGCCGTCAATATTTCCAGCAATTTCATTAACAATAAAAAAATCGATAAAACTTTTGCGGTCAATGTAATTAGTATAGGTTCTAGTGTTTGTAGTAAAGTTATCCGTGAGTAATGCTGTTTCAAAATCGTTAATGTAATTTTTAATATATGCTTTTTGTGCCGCATTAATGTTTTCTGGCTTAGGATAATCGTAAACAAAATAGGTTTCTAAATATTTATTACTATTATATGGAGCACCGTAAGGTGCAAATGTTATTTGATTTCTGTTAATATCATAATTGGATCTGAAGCTGTTATATTCAGTATAACGACAGTCATCATCCCAATTACTGTCGTAATAGGATAAAGGGTGGGTGCCTAATACATCGCTCCCGGAAGTTTTATCTATTTTTAATATGTAGCCTCCAGTTATTTTTCCTGGGTCGGTATCAGAGGAAGATAAAGATTCTATATCGATGCGGTCAGGTCCTCTTTTTAGTTTTTCCATCAAAACATATACTCCAATATAAGTTCCGTTTAATTCAACTTCAACAAATTTAGAACGACTTGAATAATTTCCCATATTTCGAGATAATTCGTAGCCAATGTAATGGTACATCATTGTACGGTCAAATACAGTGTTTGGGGCTTGAAAAACATCACCGGTTAAAATCCAGTCTTCTTCCGCTGGAAGACCTAATACACTGACATTTATGCCATTTCCACTAGCATCTCTTGTTTCAATTCCAAATGATTTTTTGTCAGAAATTCGATAGGAGGTAGAACCCCTGTATTCGATACCTATTTTAGTGTCTAAAACTCTTTTTTTATTAATGTAAATCTCCATCTCACCAGCAACTTTTGGTTCATTCAATATAGTTGTTGCAGTCGTAATTTTTACATATGGAACTTCACTATTTCCTATTTCAACGGCTGAAACTAAAGGCTTTCCATCGTCATAACCTACAGGCTCGTCTTGAGAGCAATTTACAAACAGTATGACAAGAAAGACTACAAGAAGAGATTTTAATTTGAGCATAGAGAAATGGTTTAATTTTATAAAAGTAAAAAAAATAATTATTTGAACAACAGTTATTTAAATAGTAATAGAATTTGTTAATCTATTGAAGTAATTCGGTATTGTAAATTTAGTTTGTAACTTTGTGCTTCAATGAAAATGAATATGAAATATTTAGGAGTGATTTTTTGTTTTCTTTTTTTACTGTTGTCTTCTTGCAAAGAAGACAATCAGCAACGTAATGCTGAAAATAAAAAAGCTGCTCAAAAAAATGAGGTAATATACCAAGAGATTAGTAAAAAATGGGATTTCTATGCGACTCCAATTAATTCAACTTCAGAACAAAGTGTAAAAATCTGGACTGAATTTCGGCAATTTTTAGATGAGCTAGGACAAAAACCATCTAAAACATTGGGTGCTTTTCAGAAGAAAGCAGCAGAACTTTCTAAAAAAGTACAACAACTTCCTAACAATATTCCGTTCCAATTTCAACAACCTCAAATCAAAAGTAGAATAAGTACTTTGATTACTAAAGTTCGCTTACTGGATTTATTTATTCATCTGGATACTATCCCTACAAAAAAAGTAATAGCTTTGATTAATGAAATTAATATTGAGTTGGTCTCTTTGCAAAGACAAATGGATAAGATTACTGAAAAAAGTAAAATTCCAGTGGAAGAAGGCGAATCAGAGATGCTGCGAATGCTAGACACTACAAGAGCAATTCCAAGTACAACTATAGATCCAAATCTTCCACGCGTTGAGTAAAACAGTCTATTCTATTTATGATAATTCGCCCAAAACAGAGCAAGTAGCTTCGCTGTTAGGGCAAAATAATACTCCAAAAGTACACCTTTCGGGCTTGGTGGGATCTTCGATTTCATTTGTAATTCGTTCTGTTTTTAAAAAATCAGAATTACCGTTTTTACTCATTTTAAACGATAAAGAAGAAGCCGCCTATTATTTGAATGATTTGGAACAAATGATTGGCGACCAAGATGTTTTGTTTTATCCCGCTTCGTTTCGTCGTCCGTATCAAATAGAAGAAACTGACAATGCGAATGTTTTGCTTCGCGCGGAAGTCTTAAATCGTATCAATTCGCGCAAAAAACCAGCCATAATTGTTAGTTATCCTGAGGCACTTTTTGAAAAAGTAGTTACTCGAAAGGAATTGGATAAAAACACGTTAAAAGTGGCCGTGGGCGACCAAATTTCGATTGATTTTATCAACGAGGTTTTGTTCGAATACGAATTCAAAAGAGTTGATTTTATAACCGAACCAGGGGAGTTCTCTGTTCGAGGCGGAATTGTCGATGTGTTTTCATTTTCTAATGACAATCCGTACCGAATCGAGTTTTTTGGTAACGAAGTCGATAGTATTCGAACCTTTGATGTGGCAACGCAATTGTCATTGGAACAACAAAAGAAAATTGCGATTATCCCGAATGTAGAAAATAAATTTTTTCAGGAAAACAGAGAAAGTTTTTTAGATTATATCTCAGAGAAAACGGTTCTTTTTATTCAAAATACCGAAGGCTTTTTAAGTCAATTGGACAAACAATTTGGCAAGGCCGAAGAAGCGTTTGAAAAACTATCCAAAGACATCAAACACGCTAGACCGGAGCAGTTATTCTTGAATCAAGAGCAATTTATAAAAAGAGCTTTGGATTTTTCGGTTGTCGAATTGGCTTCCAAGTCCATTTTTAAAACCACAAAAAAGTTCGATTTTCATATTCAGCCGCAACCGTCTTTTAATAAGCAATTTGATTTGTTGTTGAACAATTTGAACGACAATCATTTTAATGGTTATAAAAATTATTTGTTCTGTTCCAATGATAATCAAGCCAAGCGTTTTCACGATATTTTCGAAACTTTGGATGAGGCCAATTCAGAAAACATTCGCAAGCAATACAATACGATAGTATTGCCTTTGTACCAAGGATTTATTGACGAAGAAAATCAAATTACGTGTTACACGGACCATCAGATTTTTGAACGCTACCATAAATTCAGCATCAAAAATGGCTATTCTAAAAAACAGAATATCACATTAAAAGAGCTGACTTCGCTTTCGGTGGGCGATTATGTGACTCATATTGATCACGGAATTGGAAAATTCGGGGGTTTGCAAAAAATTCAAGTAGAAGGAAAAACCCAAGAAGCGATAAAATTGGTTTATGCCGATAATGATATTGTGTATGTGAGTATTCACTCCTTGCACAAAATTTCAAGATACAATGGTAAAGACGGCACGCCTCCTAAAATTTATAAATTAGGGTCGAATGCTTGGAAAGTTTTAAAACAAAAAACCAAAGCACGAGTAAAACATATTGCGTTCAATTTGATTCAGTTGTATGCCAAAAGACGTTTGGAAAAAGGCTTTCAATATGCGCCCGATAGTTATTTGCAAAACGAATTAGAAAGTTCGTTCATTTACGAAGATACACCAGACCAAATCAAATCGACTCAGGAAGTAAAAGCCGATATGGAAAGTGACCGCCCAATGGACAGACTAGTTTGTGGCGATGTAGGTTTTGGAAAAACAGAAGTCGCTATTCGCGCTGCTTTTAAGGCGGTGGATAATAGCAAGCAAGTCGCGGTTTTGGTACCTACTACCATTTTGGCGTACCAACATTATCGCACTTTTTCGGAACGATTGAAAGACATGCCGGTTTCGGTGGGGTATTTGAACCGTTTTAGAACCGCCAAACAGAAAGCAGAAACCTTAAAGCAATTGGCCGAAGGGAAACTAGATATTGTCATTGGAACCCACCAATTAGTAAATAAAAATGTGGTTTTCAAAGACCTCGGATTGTTGATTGTTGA
>CAZOHO010000009.1:16722-22747 GCA_964579755.1 uncultured Flavobacterium sp. | reverse complement strand
AATAAAATCTGTAAAGGAATTTGATTCGGAATCCAATGCAGTTTTTAGGGCTTTTCAAATGTAAGAAAAATTTTAATTTGAAAATGTACTAATTTGAAAATTGGTAAATGGGGGTTTTATTCAATTATTAAATGCTCATTTAGGAGTTCAATAGTACAATTTACAACTGCAACGTTAATTTCAACTGTCCGCCAAGTCCTTGTTGGATAATTTTCATCAAGGTAGATAATCGAATGTCAGATGAATTATTTTCAATTCTTGAAATATAGGATTTATTGGTTCCGCATTTTTGAGCTAATTCTTCCTGAGTCATACCCAGTTTTGTTCGGGCTTCTTCAAGAAGAATTCCTAGTCGAAAAGATTCAAACTCTTGCTCCCATTTTTCTCGTTTTGGCGCTCCTTTTTTGCCATATTTGGCATCTAGTATTTGATCTAAAGTGGTGGTATTATTTTTTGTTTTCATCTTGATATTCTTTCATTATTTTTAGTGCCTTTTCAATTTCGTCTTTTGGTGTTTTTTGTGTTTTCTTCTGAAAAGCATTGCCAAGAACTACCAGATTCCCTTTGTCAAAAAAAGAAAAAATTCGAAATATTGTATTGCCTACTTCAACTCTTACTTCATAAAGTCCTTTTGTACCTTCCAAATGTTTAAAATATTTTTTAGGAACCTGTGGAGTAACCTCGATTAATTTAAGAGTCCATTCTATTTTTGCTTGAACGGGATCAGACTGTTTCTTATAAAAGTCTAGAAAATAGTTTTTATAAGCAATTACTTGTCGGCGTAAATGCATATTACAAAGTTAACTGATTAGACAACATTTGCAATTATTTTTACAATTTATTTTCATCCCCATTCCAAAAAAGGATAGAGATGTATTTGAAAAATAATTGCATTTTCTATTGATAAAAATCTGTAAAGGAATTTGATTTGGAATCCAATGCAGTTTTAGGGCTTTTCAAATGTAAGAAAATAATGGAACAATGGAACAATTTATTTAATGTGAAAATGTTTAGGAATCTGTTCTCATCCGTGTTTTCGTTATGCGAATCCGTTTTGTCCGTGTCCAATTAACTATTTCTTTAAACTCATTTTCAACCACAAAAATCCCAAAGTTCCTGAGACAAACGAAGCTACCAAGATGGCTATTTTAGAATAGGTAATTACGGCTTCGCCATCGTTTTTGAAGGCCAAAAGCGTAATGAAAATGGACATGGTAAATCCAATTCCGCCCAGCATTCCAGCGCCGAGAATGTGTTTCCATTGCAATTCTTTGGGCAGCGACCCAATGCCTAATTTGACACATAAAAAAGCAAAAAGAGTGATTCCAATGGGTTTTCCAAGAATTAATCCTGTCATAATTCCGATAGCGTTGGCATGAATGAGTCCTTCGTGCCAATTACTATCAATAGCAATTCCTGTATTGGCGACAGCAAATAAAGGTAAAATGAAAAAAGCTACTGGGCGGTGCAAAACGTGTTGTAATCGGTAAGAAGAAGTAGCTTTTCCACCATCGCCATAGGGAATGACAAAGGCTAAAAGCACACCCGTTATTGTAGCATGAACGCCTGAATTCAGCATGCAATACCACATCAATCCGCCACCAATCAAATAAGGAAGTAGGTTGTGTACTTTTTTTCTATTTAAAATAAAAAGAATTCCCATAATGCTAAAAGCCATACCTAAATACAGGAAAGAGATTGTTTCTGTATAAAATATCGCGATGACGAGAATTGCTCCCAAGTCGTCAATGACAGCCAAAGCGGTCAAGAAGATTTTTAAAGACGTTGGTACTCGATTGCCCAAAAGGGATAAGATCCCAATTGCAAATGCAATATCGGTAGCCATTGGAATTCCGGCGCCGTTTTGTGTTGGCGTCCCCAAATTGAATGCTAAAAATAGTCCAGCCGGAATTAGCATTCCTCCGAGTGCGCCAAAAACAGGTAAAGCAGCGTTTTTAATGTTGGATAATTCGCCACCGTACAACTCTCGTTCTAATTCTAACCCAATGAGTAAGAAGAAAATAGTCATGAGTCCATCGTTAATCCAATGGGTGATGGAATGATGTCCAATTTCGGTTTCCCAAAACCCAATATAAGTCGTTTGAATGGGAGAATTGGCTAAACCCAAAGAAAGTAAAGTCGCTAAAAGCAATACCAATCCGCCTGCTTTTTCGCTTTCAAAAAATTCTCGAAACAATCGGCTGGTTTTCATAGTTTTTGCATTTTAATGATATTGGCTGCAATTTACACATTTCACACCTATTTTTTTTGTTAATTTGGGTTTACAAAATACAATCCTTTTATGGCGGCACACATTCTTCATATTGATAGTAATCATCCCTTGCTTTGGAATCAATTAGATCAAGCGGGTTTCGTGAATCACGAAGATTTTACCTCTTCCAAAGCGGAAATCGAAGCTAAAATTCATAACTATCAAGGGATTGTTATTCGTAGCCGATTTAAAATTGACAAAGCCTTTTTAGACAAAGCGACTAATTTGAAATTCATAGCTCGAGTGGGGGCTGGATTGGAAAGTATTGATTGCGAGTATGCGCAGTCGAAAGGGATTGCGCTTATTGCCGCACCCGAAGGCAATCGAAATGCCGTTGCAGAACACAGTTTAGGAATGATTTTATCGCTTTTTAATAATCTCAACCAAGCTGATGCCGAGATTCGAGCGGGACATTGGAACCGAGAAAGCAATCGCGGACACGAATTAGACGGTAAAACGGTTGGCATTATTGGTTACGGCAATATGGGTAAGGCTTTCGCCAAAAAACTTCGCGGTTTTGAGGTCGATGTTTTGTGTTATGATATTCAAGAAAATGTGGGTGATGAAAATGCCAGACAAGTTGAGTTTGCCGAATTTCAAGAAAAAGTGAACGTGTTGAGTTTGCATATTCCTTGGACTCCTGAAACCGATAAAATGGTGGACGCAGCATTTATTAATGGATTTGCAAAACCACTTTGGATTATCAATACGTCCCGCGGAAAAAACATTGTCACAGCGGATTTGGTTGCAGCTTTACAATCACGAAAAGTACTAGGTGCTGGACTGGATGTTTTGGAATACGAAAAATTATCCTTTGAAACTTTGTTCCAAGACGCAACGACACCCGAAGCGTTTCAGTATTTACTGAATGCCAAAAATGTTATTTTGACGCCTCATATTGCAGGTTGGACCTTTGAAAGTCACGAACGTTTGGCACAAGTGATTGTCGACAAAATAAAGGCACTTTATAGCTAATTTTTTTTGCCGCAAAAGCACAAGGTCGCTAAGATTCATAATCCAATAGAATTAATCAAATTCATAATTTGATTTTTGCCATTGCCATTGATTTTGCTCTAGACTTACTCTTCTTTTTCGCTTAATTTTCGTTCTAACTCGGCCTGAAACTCTTCCATTACCGGTTTCATGGTGCTGTCTGGAATATCTTCTACACGAATGTACATTAATCCGTCAACAGCGTTGTTGAACAATGGATCCACGTTAAAAGCAACGACACGCGCATTTTGCTTGATGTATTTTTTAATCAAAACTGGTAGACGTAAACTACCCGGCTCTAACTCGTCAATGATTTTGTCAAATTTGTTTAAATCGGCTTCTGTTTCATTGAAGATAAAATCCTTGTCGGCATCTTTTAATTTGACTTTAAACGCTTTTTTAGGATGAATATATTGTGCAATATAAGGATCGTAATAATTGGACTTCATAAACTCAATCATCAATGATTTTGAGAAATCAGAGAATTGATTGCTAATACTTACACCTCCCAATAAGAATTTATGTTCTGGGTAGCGTAAGGTAGTATGTATAATTCCTTTCCAAAGCAAAAATAAAGGCATTGGTTTTTGTTGGTATTCTTTGATAATAAAAGCGCGACCCATTTCGATAGACTTACTCATCATATCGTACAATTCTGGCTCAAAACGGAACAAATCGTTTAAGTAAAACCCATCGATACCATACTTAGGATAAATTTCAGATCCCAATCCCATTCGGTAAGCTCCGGCTACTTTTTTAGCATCATCATCCCACAAAAACATATGGTGATAGTATTGGTCAAATTTATCTAAATCAATGGATTCATTAGTACCTTCTCCCACTTCTCTAAAAGTGATTTCTCTTAGGCGACCCAATTCGTGTAGTACATTTGGGATTTTAGAAGCCTTAGTAAAAAACACTTCGTAATTTTTACTTTGTAATAAACGACAGTCGGATTCTCTAAGCGCATCTACTTCGGCAATGATTTTATCTTGATTTGCCGGAGTAACAATTTCTTTAGGACTTTTTGGTAATTTTAAGTTGGGTGTTGGCAAAAGTTTACTTCCTTTTTCAAAAGGATTGGCCAACATATACGTTTTCTTTCTTAAGAATTCTGAATAGTCTTCTAATGATTGGTATTCGTTTTGTTCTGCTACCGATATCGGTTTACCAATACGCACTTTAATGATACGGTTTTTTTGACTGAATACTTCCGAGGGTAATTTGGCTGTACGCAAGGTGCCGCTGATTTTTGAAAGTAAATAGAATAAACCACTATTTTTAGCGTGAAAATAAATAGGCACCACAGGTACTTGTGCTTTGCGAATTACTTTGATAGCACCTTCTTCCCAAGGTTTGTCTACCATTAATTTCCCGTCTTTGTAGGTTGAAACCTCTCCAGCCGGAAACATACCTAACGGTTTTCCGTCGCTTAAATGACGTAATGTTTCTTTGATTCCTACTACGCTCGATTTAGCATCCTTATGGTTTTCAAAAGGATTTACGGGCATGATGTATTTTTTTAGAGGTTCAATCCGGTGTAAAAGGAAGTTGGCAATAATTTTAAAATTGGGCTCTCTTTCCAACATTAATTTCAGCAATAAAACGCCATCAATACCACCTAATGGATGGTTAGAGATGGTAATATAGGGTCCTTCTTTAGGAAGCCTCTTTAAGTCTTCTTCAGGAATTTCAAATTTGATTTGTAAGTCGTCAAGAACGCCGTTTAGGAATGCTACTTCAGTTAGATGTTTGTTTCTATTATAGACGTTATTCAATTCAGAGATACGCAACACTTTCATTAGCACCCAGCCTGAAAATGTTCCCAATATACCGTATTTATCGGTGTTTATTGCTTTTGCAACTTCCTTGGCAGTGACTAGACCCATATAAATTTTGGTTTTAAAGCAAGTGACAAAGATAACAAAAAACTCTATTTTTCGACTTTTTCCGAATCAAACTTCTACTTTTTTATTACATTTGAAGACAGGATAAGGTCTAATCAGGCCTCAATAAAAATCTATTTTAAATGAAAATCATTTCCTATAACGTCAACGGAATTCGTTCGGCCATTTCGAAAGGATTACTCGAATGGTTACAACAAGCTAATCCAGATGTCATTTGTTTTCAAGAAATTAAAGCCCAAGCCGATCAAGTGCCTACTTTAGACATTGAACTAGCAGGATATCCCTATCATTATTGGTTTCCCGCTACTAAAAAGGGGTACAGTGGCGTAGCCATTCTTTCTAAAATTAAACCCAACAATATTGTTTTTGGTACCGGAATCGAACACATGGATTTTGAAGGGCGTAACCTTCGGGTGGACTTTGATGATGTATCGGTAATGAGTTTGTACTTGCCTTCTGGAACCAATTCGGAACGCTTGGATCACAAGTTCATGTACATGGATGATTTTCAAAACTATATTAACGATTTAAAGAAGTACACTCCGAATTTAGTGATCTGTGGGGATTACAACATTTGTCATGAGGCAATAGATATTCATGACCCGATTCGCAATAAAAATGTATCCGGATTTTTACCCGCCGAGCGTACTTGGCTAGACAATTTCTTGAAAAGCGGCTTCATAGATAGCTTCCGTTTTTTGAACAAAGAACCCGATAATTATACTTGGTGGACTATGCGTTTCCCCACCGCAAGATTGAATAATAAAGGTTGGCGCATTGATTATTGTTTGGTAAGTGAACCCTTGAAAAACCGAATCAAACGCGCTTTAATTTTGCCCGAAGCCAAACATTC
>CAZOHO010000009.1:0-16622 GCA_964579755.1 uncultured Flavobacterium sp. | reverse complement strand
ACAATAAAAAAGATAAAAAGTAGTTTAATAAACATAAAATAAAAACCTCACATCATGATAAAAAAAGTTTCCATCGGATTGTTCGTATTGGCGCTAACCACTTCTTGTGTGTCCAAAAAAATCTATACCGATTTAGAAAGCAAATACACCGACTTAAAGAAAGAAAACAGAACCCTTGCTGACGAGAATGTCGCTTTGGCAAAAGCCAAAAACCAACTGGAATTAGACGGTGCGGCTTTGAAAACCGATTTAGATAAATTAAAAGCGGATTACACTAAATTGAAAGCAGAGCATGAAACGAATTTAGATAAATACAAAGCACTTCAGGATTCGTATGCAGCTCTAGAAAAAAACAGTAATGAGTCTTTGGAAAAAAACATGAAAAAGAATCGTGAATTGCTTGACGAATTAGATGAAAAAGCGAAAGCCTTAGCTTTAGAACAAGAGCAATTAAGTAAAAATGCACAACGTTTGAAAGAACTAGAAGACATGATTGCCGCTAAAGAAGCAAGCATGAAAAAACTAAAAGAAACCTTATCTAAAGCCCTAAATAGTTTTGAAGGCAAAGGTTTGACTGTAGAACAAAAAAACGGAAAAGTATACGTTTCAATGGAAAACAAATTGTTGTTTAGTTCAGGAAGTTGGGCGGTAAGTGCCGAAGGTAAAAAAGCCGTAGTTGAATTGGGAAAAGTACTAGGCGATAATCCAGATATTGCCGTTTTAATTGAAGGTCATACCGATGATGATGCGTTTACCGCTTCGGGACCTATTGCAGATAACTGGGATTTATCAACTAAAAGAGCGACTTCAATTGTAGGTATCTTGAGTGAAAACAAAAAAATCAACAAACAAAATTTGACTGCTGCGGGTAGAGGAGAATTTTCACCATTAGCAAGCAACGCTACTGCTGAGGGTAAAGCCAAAAATCGCCGTATCGAAATTATTTTAACCCCAAGATTAGATGCTATTGCGGAGATGTTGAATGAGATTAATTAGAAGTGCAAAGTAGCAGAGTCATTATGAGGAGGTACGACGAAGCGCACCTGCGGTTGATAATTTAAAACACAGATTACACAAATTGCACAGATTTTAAATATTGAAAAGCACAACTCAGTTGTGCTTTTTTATTTATAAATGCGTTTGAATTCGAGTTCTTTTTTGTATTGCAATTGCCATTCCTTTGTATATTTGTTTTTCAAAAAAAGCAACGTACAAACATGAAATACACTACTATACCCAATACCGAAATTAAAGTCAGTAAAATATGTTTAGGTACCATGACTTTTGGTGAACAAAACACCGAAGCAGAGGGTCACGCCCAAATGGAATATGCCTTAGAACAAGGAGTTAATTTTTTTGATACAGCCGAGATGTATTCGGTACCAGGACGTCAAGAAACTTATGGAAGCACCGAACGCATTATTGGAACTTGGTTTAAAAAAACAGGAAAACGTGATCAAGTCGTTTTGGCTACAAAAATTGCGGGACCTAATCCTGCCTTTACCTATATGCGTGAAAAAGTCGATTTTTCGCCAGCGAGTATTCAATATGCCTTGGATCATAGTTTGCAACGTCTTCAAACTGATTATGTCGATATTTATCAATTGCATTGGCCAGAACGCAAAGCCAATTTCTTTGGACAACGCGGATTCAAAGCGCAAGACGATGCTTGGGAAGATAACATTCACGAGGTGTTGACGACTTTGGAAGGTTTTGTCAAGCAAGGAAAAATCAAACATATTGGATTGTCTAATGAAACGCCTTGGGGCTTGATGCGTTTCTTGGAAGAACACAAGTATCACAATTTACCTAAAATCAAAACCGTTCAAAATCCGTATTCATTATTGAATCGCTCTTTTGAAGTAGGAAATGCTGAGGTTTGCTTGCGCGAAAAGGTAGGCTTGTTAGCCTATTCTCCAATGGCTTTCGGACTTTTATCAGGCAAATTTTTGAATGGACAACAACATCCAACGTCTCGATTGGCCTTATTTCCTCAAATGGCACGTTATAGTAGTCCACAATCAGCAGAAGCGACTCGTTTGTACAACGAAATTGCCCAACAAAACGGATTGACTTTAACACAACTGTCTTTAGCATTTATTGAACAACAACCTTTTGTAACGAGTACGATTATTGGCGCTACAACTATGGAACAATTAAAAGAAAATATCGACACGATTCAAGTAACACTTTCGGCTGAGGTAATGAAAGCAATTGATGGAGTTCAAGCTATTATTCCTGATCCAGCACCATAAACTAAAAAAGTTTCCAACTTATATAAGGTTGGAAGCTTTTTATTCAAACTTCGTACATCGTAAATCGTATATCGTCTATTTACTTATTCTTCATCCGTTTTCAAAAACTCAAAATCAAAGTCTTCTTTCGGCGGAATAGAATCTACTGCTATACCAGTAGTGTCTTGGTGTTTGCGAATGGTTAAAAAAGAACGTGCATTTCCGGAAAGCGAAACACCATACGGGTTAATGCTATCACTACTAGTTAAAATACCGCGACGCAACATTAAATTACTCAAATAGCGTTGGTTTTTTAAAGCAAATCCTTTCAGATTTCCTTGATCGTCAAACTGATACATGAATTTCTTTGGACTCGGAATAATGGTAGCCAAGTACAAACATTCGTTAAAGGTTAAATCGGCAGGGCTTTTTTGAAAGTAAAAACGGCTGGCTTCGCCAATTCCGTATACATCAGGGCCCCATTCAATAATATTGAAATACACTTCCAACATGCGTTCTTTGTTAACAATTCTGTTGTTTTCTAAGATGTAAACCAAAAGAATTTCCTCCAATTTACGAGATAAGGTTTTTTCACGAGTTAAAAACACATTTTTAATCAATTGCATACTGATAGTACTTCCTCCACGAGAGAATTTTCGAGTCTTGATATTTTTAATAATCGATTGTTTGAATGCCTCTGTAATAAATCCTCGATGTCTAAAGAAAGAAGGATCTTCGGTGGTTAATACGCATTTTTTTAAGTAAGGAGAAATTTGATTTAATGGGGTGTAATTAGGATTAGAAGACCCCACAAAAACAGGTCGCTGACGTACATTTTTAATAATGGCTCGGTATTCAAATTCGCCATTGAGTTTTGCTAAATTGGCTTGACCAAAACGGTAAATGCGTAAATTTTCTTTGTTCAATTTACTATCAAAAACAATGTCTTCTGGTTTGTTTTTATTGAACATAAAGTCCAATTTATAATCAAAACTACCGCTGGCTAACATGCCTTGGAAATTAGTAAATAATCCATCAGGAAGCGAAGTAATAAAATGTTGCGCTTGCATTTTTGGGATACGAATATTCATTTTGTAAATAGTGTCTTCTTCGGTTTCGTATGCTAAATAAGGATGGAATTTAATCTGGTTCAATTGAACGGTTGATGTACTGTCTAAAGAAATAAAATCTTCTCCTAACAAGAATCGATAGTCAAAACGCGCATTGCGAATGACTACATCTTTGCTTGCAATTTTGGGGTGATTGACTTTTAAATTGGCAATAGACGAGTAGCCATCAATATGAAATTCATCGCCATCACTTTCAATATTTTCGATATTCAAACGAATGGAATCAAAACTAGAAAGCAAATGAAATCGTTCGTCAAAATACGGAACTTTTATTGGTCCTCCATCCATATTGAAAAACTGAATATCGGCAGTGCGGTCTCTTGGATCGGCTTCTCCCGCAATACGCCAACGTTGTGCAAACGTGTTGGTTTTAACATGAATTACACTTTCTAAATCGCCTCCGTCTAAGGCTAATTTCTTGATGTCAATCATAGCTTTTTTTCCGTTGTCGTCTAATTTGAAAACCAAATTTTGGATATCCATATCCGTTGGAACCAAATTCAATAATCGGAATATAATGCGTTTTGCTAAAGCAGCATAATCTCTTTTTTCATCTGTTACTTCTTGATTTTTGTTCTTTTTCAAAAAAGCATCAAAGTTGCGAACGTTGCCTTTTTTTATGAGTTGCACCAAACCATTTTTGATTTCTAAAGTACCCAATTGCACATCACCAATCAGCAAATGCCAAAAGCTGATACTGGTTTTCATCTTTTGAATTTTGAATAAAGTGTCGGCATGTTTGGGAGCTAAAACCACATCGGTTAGATTTACGGCTGAAATTCCGTCAAAAGAGGCTGTTTTTATGGTGAATTTACTATCGTAATCACGATCCATTTTCACCACTACTTTCTCTAAAGTTACTTTTAAAATTTCGTCTCTGAAATAATAGAATGTAGCCAAAGTAGAAGCCAATAAAACCAAAAGAATTCCGAGAGTAATTCCTATTTTATTCTTGTTGAATCTCATAAAAATGCCAAATAATTGAAGTTGTAAAGAAAGTAAAAAAAAGCCAATTTTTCAGTTGAAATTAAAAGCGATAGCACTTTTTTGGAGTGATGCAAAAATCCAAACGAACGTCTTTTTCAAAAATATCAGTAATTGAGTTTTCGGCTTCAAAAAAAGAAAGGCCAATTTTGATGGTTTCGGTTTGGCATTCAGACAAAAATTGATCGTAAAAACCTTTGCCATAACCAACACGATTTCCAAGGGTGTCGAAAGCCAAAAGAGGTACAAACACTACTTGAATTTTGGACGAAGGCACTTCGATTCCGTCCACAGGTTCTGGGATATTGTATTCGTTTTTTTTGATTTTGGTATTGTCAGTTAATAGAAAATGCGTCATTTTTCGTGTGGTAAAATCGGATTTCGAAATCACAATTTCTTTGTCTTTCCCCGATAGCAAATGCAGTAAGAATTCGGTATTGACTTCTTTTTGCTCTTCAATGGGTAAAAAAACGTGGAAATAAGTTTTGTCCCAAATGTCAAGTGCCAACACGCCATTGACAATAGCCAAACTTTTTTCTTCGATTTCGGCTTCTGAAAGATTTTTGCGGAGCGCTTTGTATTGAGATCGTAATTCGTTTTTTGTCATTGTATGAAAAATAGAAGATAAAAGTAGTATTATTTATTACGACCTAAAAGAAAACGACTGATTTTGATTTGCAAAGATGTTATTTGTAAATTTGGGAACAATTCGAGCCAACACAAAATGACGCCACCAAGCATTGCTTTACAAATACAAACCCTGCCGGACAATCCGGGTGTTTACCAATACTACGATAAGGACGGGAAGATTTTGTATGTGGGCAAAGCCAAAAATCTAAAAAAAAGAGTTTCGTCTTATTTTAATAAAATTCACGACACGGCGAAAACCAACGTTTTAGTTAAGAAAATTGTAACCATCAAACACATTGTGGTGCCTACTGAAACCGATGCGCTTTTGCTGGAAAACAATTTAATTAAAACCTTGCAACCGCGCTATAATGTATTGTTGCGAGACGATAAAAGTTACCCTTGGTTGTGCATTAAAAAAGAACCCTTTTCGCGTATTTTTTCTACTCGGAGAATGGTCAAAGACGGTTCGGAATATTTTGGACCTTATACTAGTTTCAAGACCGTGCATACCATTTTGGATTTAATTAAAGAATTGTATCCTTTGCGCACTTGTAATTACGATTTGAGTGCCAATAATATCGAAAGCGGCAAGTTCAAAGTCTGTTTAGAATACCATATTGGTAATTGTAAAGGACCTTGTGAAGGCTACGAAACCATTGCTGAATACCAGAAACAAGTCGATGCTATTCGCGAAATTCTCAAAGGAAATTTTAAAGAAAGCATGAAAGATTTCAAACGCTTGATGACCGAATTGGCGCAAGAAATGCGTTTTGAAGAAGCCCAAAAAATCAAAGAAAAAATAGAAATTCTCGAAAATTACCAGTCGCGCTCTACGATTATCAATCCGAAAATCACCAATATTGATGTGTTCTCAATTATTTCAGACGAAAGTGCTGCTTATGTCAACTTTTTGCAAATTTCTCACGGTTCAATTATTCGTTCCCATACGATGGAAATCAAAAAGAAATTGGAAGAAACCGATGAAGAACTGCTAGAATTAGCCATAATCGAACTTCGGGAACGTTTCCAGTTATTGTCTAAAGAAATTATTGTGCCTTTTGAAGTCGATTTGGGTGAAAATATTAAAATCACCGTACCGCAATTGGGCGATAAAAAGCAAATTTTAGATTTGTCCATTCGCAACGCCAAGTTTTACCGCATCGAGCAGTTGAAACAATTGCAAATTGTAGATCCTGACCGACACGTCAACCGAATTATGGCGCAGATGCAAAAAGACTTGCGTTTGCCTATAGAACCTCGTCATATAGAATGTTTTGATAACTCCAATATACAAGGAACCAATCCGGTTTCGGCTTGTGTGGTTTTTAAAGATGGTAAACCGAGTAAGAAAGATTACCGCCATTTCAACATCAAGACAGTCGAAGGACCCAATGATTTTGCGTCTATGGAAGAAGTAGTATACCGACGATACAAACGTCTTTTGGACGAAAACCAGCCCTTGCCTCAGTTGATTATTATTGACGGAGGAAAAGGACAATTGTCCTCGGCGTTGAAAAGCATTGACGACTTGGGTCTTCGCGGAAAAATCACCGTTATCGGTATTGCAAAACGTTTGGAAGAACTCTTTTATCCTGGCGATTCCATTCCGCTCTACCTCGACAAAAAATCAGAAACATTAAAAGTCATTCAGCAATTGCGTAACGAGGCGCACCGTTTTGGGATAACCCATCATCGTGACAAACGCAGCAAAGCCGCCCTCAATTCGTCGATAGAATCCATTCCAGGTATTGGCGAAAAGACCATGACGACCCTAATTCAGCACTTTAAAAGTGTTAAACGATTGAAATTGGCCACCGAAAAAGAAATTTCTGAGGTGGTGGGGCTATCAAAAGCCAAAAAAATTACCGACTTTTACACTACCAAATAATTTTTTATGAGCCTATCCCAGCTGTCCGTTCCAAGTCCTCTTTCAAAACCCTTTTTTTCTAAGGAAAAAAAAGGAGCTTCTGTGGTCGCTCTTTTTTTTCAAGAAAAAATAGGCTTTGTTCTTTCGGGGCTATCCACTTCCATCTGGGGCTTGCTATTTACGGCGCTATTCGTATCTGGTTTTCAAAATACTTTTGCACAAGAACAAAAACGACCAAAAATAGGTTTGGTGTTAAGCGGGGGTGGAGCCAAAGGATTTGCTCATATTGGAGTTTTGAAAGTAATTGAAGAGGCTGGAGTTAAAATTGATTACATAGGCGGAACTAGTATGGGTGCTGTTGTTGGAGGGTTGTATGCTTCGGGATATAATGCGGCTCAAATAGATTCTATTTTCCAGACTACAAATTTTGACGAATTATTAAATGACTTTATTCCAAGGTCTTCCAAGAGTTTTTATGAAAAACGCAATGATGAGTCGTATGCTTTAGTGCTTCCGTTTAATAAATTCCGCATCGGAATTCCCGAAGCATTGTCTAAAGGGTTGTACAATTTTAATTTGCTGAGCAGGTTGACTAGAAATGTGAGACATGTGAAAGATTTTAATCAGTTACCAACTCCGTTTTTATGCATTGGAACTAATATTGAGACAGGAAAACAAGTGCTACTTAATAAAGGAAATTTGGCACAAGCCATGTTAGCAAGTGCCGCTTTCCCATCGTTATTTTCACCCATTGAAATCGATGGAGAATTACTGGTTGATGGTGGCGTGGCGAATAATTACCCTATCGAAGAAGTCCGAAATTTAGGGGCTGATGTGGTTATAGGTGTAGATGTCCAGGATGAATTGTTAGATCGAAATCAGCTTAAAAATGCAACTAAAATATTGGTTCAGATTACTAATCTCCAGTCAATTGAAAAAATGAAGAGCAAAATTCAAGATACGGATGTTTATATTAATCCTGATATAAAAGATTATGGTGTTATTTCTTTTGACAAAGGCAAAGAAATAATAAGAAAGGGAGAAGAAGCTGCATTCTCTGTATACGAAAAAATTCATGCTCTTACTGATTCTCAGAATCCATATATAAAACCCAAATTAGATGTCGTAAAAGACAGTTTACAATTGGTTCAAATTAAGACTAACCCATTGAATAATTTTACTGAAGATTATGTTTTGGGTAAATTACGGTTTAAACCTGGACAAAAAATAACGTATTCTCACTTACAATCGGGAATAAATACAATTAATGCCACAGAAAATTTTAATGCGATTAGTTATTCTTTTGAAAACGAAGAAAAAGTAGAGAGTCTTAATCTGAAATTGGAAGAAAACCCAATAAAGACATATTTGAAATTTGGATTGCATTATGATGATTTATTTAAAAGCGGTGTCTTGGTTAATTTGACTAATAAAAACACTCTTTTTAAAAACGATCTTGCTTCTTTAGATTTGGTTTTGGGGGATAATTTTAGATACAATTTAGATTATTACATTGATAATGGATTCAATTTTAGTTTTGGTTTTAAATCGCAATTCAATCAGTTTAATAAGAATGTTTCGCAGAATATTACAGATTTAAACTTGGGATCATTTGGGATAAATGAAATCAATGTTGATTTTATGGATTTATCCACTCAGGCATATTTGCAAAAAGGCTTGGCACAGAGCTTTTTGGTTGGTGCAGGGGTAGAAGTAAAATACTTGCGTATTTCTTCACAAACATTAGCGATTGCCAATCCGATAATTGATAAAAGTAGTTATTGGAGTGGATTTGGATATGTCAAATTTGATTCGTTTGATAATAAATATTTTCCGAAACAAGGGTTGTATTTTACGGCTGATTTTCAATCGTATTTGTTTTCGTCTGATTATAACAACAATTTTAAACCCTTTTCAATTTTTAAGGCTAATTTTGAGAAGGCTGTAACGATTTGGGATAAATTAATATTAAAATTTCAAGGTGATGGAGGTTTGCCTATTGGAAATGATGGTGTCCCATTTTTTAATTTTGTTTTAGGGGGATATGGGTATAATAGCATCAATAACTTTAGACCATTTTACGGTTACGATTTCTTGAGTGTAGCAGCTAATAGTTATATAAAAGTGACAGGAACTATTGATTATGAATTTTATAGGAAGAATCATTTGAACTTCTCTGCTAATTTTGCAAATTTGGGCGACAATCTTTTTCAATCCGGTGATTGGATTGCTTTTCCAAAACACTCTGGTTATGCTGTTGGCTATGGATTAGAAACAGCTATTGGGCCTATAGAGGCAAAATATTCTTGGTCTCCAGAAAATGCCAAAGGATATACTTGGTTTAGTGTTGGTTTTTGGTTTTAGTGTTTCAATCAGGCGTTTTTAGCTTTTAAAACTCTTAATTTTTTGAATTTTATTGAGAATTTTGATGGAATATGTTTAAAATAAATTAAAATAATCATTAAAAAAGGTACTTATTTTTTTATTATGTAAAAAAATAAGTGTTTTCGGATTTATAAATGACAAATCTTCTGTTAAAGTCTATTTTAATGAAAAAAAACTATTGAACTTGCTGTAAATTTGTAAAACAAAAATGAAAGGGGTGGTTTCCTTTCGGTTTTGATATAAATTTCATAATTTATAGTTTTTTGGTTAGTTAATAGCACAAAAACTCAGTCAATATTTGACTGAGTTTTTTTGTTTTAATACTTTTGGTACAGAAATGGTAAAAACCATCCCCAACTATAATTATGAAAAAAGCACTATTTATTTTGCTCCTACTGACAACACTTGGTTTTGACACCCAAAGTGAAGCTACTTTTGGTGTAGGAGAATGGTTTAAATTCCGAATTCATTATGGGTTTGTTAATGCTGGTTATGCTACTTTAGAAGTAAAGGAAGCGAGTGTTAATAATGAAAAAGTTTTCCATCTAGTAGGGAAAGGCTATACTACTGGGTTCTCTCGTTTTTTTTTCAAAGTAGACGATTTATATGAAAGCTACATCAATAAAGAAACATTTGTTCCATATCAGTTTGTTCGAAAAATTGATGAAGGAGGATACACTAAAAACCAAGAAGGTTTTTTCAATACAAACCTAAATAAGGTAGTAGTAAAAGATTACAAACACAGAACGGAAAAAGTTTTTGTGATTCCAAAAAACACTCAAGATATCCTTTCTGCGTTTTATTATCTTCGAAATTCTCCCAATATTAATAAAATTAAGCCAGGCGAGTCTGTTGCTATTGATATGTTTTTTGACGATGAAACTACAAAGTTTAAGTTAAAATTCATTGGTCGGGACGATATTAAAACTAAATTTGGCACTATTGCTACGATGATTTTTAGACCCTTAGTACAATCAGGAAGGGTTTTTAAAGAACAAGAAAGTGTAACAGTTTGGATTTCAGATGATGATAATAAGATTCCTCTTCGAATTCAAGCTAGTTTAGCCGTAGGTTCCATCAAAGCAGATTTAGATGCATTCAAAGGATTGAAAAATCCATTTAAAGTAAAACAGTAATGACTAGTACCAATAGTTCTTCAGCTATTTTAAAAGAAATTGATTTAAAATACGGCGCCATCAATCAAAAAACTGAAACACAACTTGAAGGATTGCTTTGGTCTAAGCCAATTACCTATTGGGATTACATTCAAACGGATGCTTTGTTGAGTCTTCAAACGCAAAGAACTACGCTCCCTGACGAAATGGTATTTATCATGTACCATCAGGTCAATGAATTGATTTTTAAAATGATTCTATGGGAAATGCGTCAAATTTCCTATTGTCAGGACATTAAAATTGATTTTTTTACGGAACGTTTAATGCGCATTAGTCGTTATTTTGATATGTTGAC
Source organism: uncultured Flavobacterium sp. (assembly GCA_964579755.1). GTDB lineage: Bacteria > Bacteroidota > Bacteroidia > Flavobacteriales > Flavobacteriaceae > Flavobacterium. Next base: position 5,922 of record CAZOHO010000009.1, on the reverse strand, counting down.
CACTTCGTTTGAAATCATGGAAAACGGGATGGAAGTAGAGCAATACATGAAATTTAGAACTACATTAACCCCAGCCAGTGGTTTCCAAAGTGCACAGTACCGTCTAATTGAGTTTTGCTCTACCGATTTAATTAATTTAATAGACCATCGATTTAGAGCTTCTATTGATAGAGATACTTCGTTTGAATATGCTTTTGAACATTTGTATTGGCAAGCCGCAGGAAAAGATTATAAGACAGGGGAAAAATCGTTTCTTTTGGAAGAGTTCGAAAGAAAATACAAAAATGTTTTCTTGAGTCATATGCAAGAATACAATACGATAAATATTTGGCAAAAGTTCCAACAATTGCCGCTTGAAGACCAACAAAATGCATCATTAATCCAAGCGATGCGTCATTTGGATTATACGGTAAATATTACTTGGGTAATGCAACATTTGAACGTCGCTATTAAATATATAGATCAAAGTGGTTTGGGAGATGGAGAAGCTACTGGAGGTAGTGATTGGAAAAAATACATGCACCCTAAATACCAAAGAAGAATATTTTTTCCTGAATTATGGAGTGCTGAGGAATTAGCCAGTTGGGGAGAAACTAAATAATATAATTGCTTAATGTTAAAAAGAATACCGCCCTTTTTCTTAACCGTAATTATTCTGCTATCTGTTCTTTCTTGTACTAAAAATCAAGAAAGTTTGGATGAACAGGAAATTCAATCTGCTCCTAAAAAGAGTGAGTTTGGCTTTACCTATGCTGATTTTAATGTTATTCATGATACAATTAAAAAGGGAGATACTTTTGGCAGCATCATTGAAAGACAAAATATAGGAGACAAGGAAGTGTATGATATTATCGAAAAAGTCAAAGACACTTTTGATGTGCGTATCATGCGATACAACAAACCCTATGTATTACTTAGGTCAAAAGACAGAAAGAATAAATTACAGGTTTTTATCTATCAACCCGATGCGGTGAATTACTACGTAATTGATTTACGAGATACTTCGGTCGTAGCTTATAAAAAAACCAAACCTATTACACTCAAACGAAGAACGATTGGTGGTGTTTTAAAAAGCTCGCTTTCTGAAACATTGGAAAGTGCTAGAGTAGAAGGGGCTTTGGCAAGTAAAATCACCAAAATATATGCGTGGTCGATTGATTTTTTCAAATTAAAAAAAGGAGATCGTTTTGCTTTAACGTTTACCGAAAGATATATCAACGATTCCATTTATGATGGTGTAGATAGCTTGGAAGCTGCATTTTTTGAATACAAAGGCAAGATAGTATATGCGTTTCCTTACTCATCAAATTCTTCAGGAAAGATTGAATATTATGACGACGAAGGAAAAACATTGAAGAATTTCTTCTTAAAAACTCCAATTAAATTTAGTAGAATTACTTCGCGATACAGCTCGAATAGATTGCATCCCGTTCAAGGAATTTGGAAAGCTCATAAAGGAACTGATTATGCAGCACCTTATGGGACGCCAATAACCACTACGGCAGCAGGTGTTGTAGAACAAACGGGTTTTACTACAGGAAACGGGAATTTTGTAAAAGTAAAACACAACGGAACCTATTCAACACAATACCTTCACATGTCTAAAATTTTGGTTAGACGAGGTCAGCATGTAACTCAAGGACAAATTATAGGTAGAGTGGGAAGTACAGGATTAGCTACAGGGCCTCATGTGTGCTATCGTTTTTGGAAAAATGGTGTTCAGGTGGATGCCTTGCGCTTAAAACTTCCTACAGGTGAATCAATGGCAGGCGCTTCTAAAAAGCGATACTTACAACAAATCGAACCCCTAAAAAGAGAGTTAGATAGTGTAGCTAACTTATAAAAATAGCTCTTTTCCTTAAAATTGTGATATGTTTTGGGTACAAGTTGTATTCAAACTAATTTCAGTATTTTTGCCCGAAATTAAAAAATAACAGAACAAACCAATTATAAAAATGGCTTTACAAACAGTTAATCCTACCCAAACTGCTGCTTGGGCAAAATTGCAACAACATTACAATGCAATAGCATCAACTACTATGCAAGAACTATTTCAGGCAGATGCATCTAGAGTTGAAAAATTCAATTTAAAATGGAATGATTTTCTTTTGGATTATTCTAAAAATAGAATCAATCAAGAAACGATAACTTTATTGTTGGAATTAGCAAATCAGGTGGGTTTGAAAGAATCTATTGCGTCTTATTTTGAGGGAGAATTAATCAATCAAACAGAAAACAGAGCAGTACTTCATACGGCTTTACGTGCTAAAGAATCTACGATAATTAACGTAGAGGGTCAAAACGTAATGCCAGAAGTGTATGCGGTAAAAAATAAAATTAAAACGTTTACTAACGAAGTTGTTTCGGGTAAACGAACAGGATATACTGGTAAAACGTTTACCGATATTGTTAATATTGGTATTGGTGGTTCCGATTTGGGACCAGCCATGGCGGTAGAAGCCTTACAATTTTATAAAAATCATTTGAATGTTCATTTTGTTTCCAATGTAGATGGAGACCATGTTAATGAAATCATCAAAAAAATCAATCCAGAAACCACTTTGTTTGTGATTGTTTCTAAAACGTTTACCACACAAGAAACGTTGACTAATTCAGAAACTATTAAAGAATGGTTTTTGAAATCGGCAAAACAAGAAGATGTAGCGAAGCATTTCGTTGCGGTTTCCACTAATTTAGATAAAGTAACAGAGTTTGGGATTAATCCAGACAATGTTTTTCCAATGTGGGATTGGGTTGGAGGTCGTTTTTCATTGTGGAGTGCGGTAGGGCTTTCTATTAGTTTGGCTATTGGATTTGAAAATTACGATGCTTTATTAAGTGGTGCCAATGAAATGGACGAGCATTTTAAGAGCGCTGATTTCGATCAAAATATCCCGGTGACATTAGCTTTATTGAGCGTTTGGTACAATAATTTTTTTGGGGCTGAAAGTGAAGCTTTGATTCCGTACACACAATATTTACAAAAATTAGCCCCTTATTTACAACAGGGAACAATGGAAAGTAATGGTAAAAGTGTAGGACGTGATGGAAAACCAGTCAACTATCAAACTGGGACTATCATTTGGGGAGAGCCAGGCACGAACTCCCAACACGCCTTTTTTCAATTAATTCACCAAGGAACAAAAGTGATTCCTGCTGATTTTATTGGATTTGTGAAACCATTATATGGAGATGATAATCACCATGATAAATTGATGTCTAACTTTTTCGCCCAAACAGAAGCGTTGTTGCATGGTAAAACAGAAGCGCAAGTACAAGCTGAATTTGACAAACAAGGGTTGTCAAAAGAAAAAGCAGCAGCTTTGTTGCCGTTTAAAGTGTTTACAGGAAACAAACCAACGAATACTTTATTAATTCAAAAATTAACTCCAAAATCATTGGGTTCTTTGATCGCTATGTACGAACACAAAATATTTGTTCAAGGGGTAATTTGGAATATTTTTAGTTTTGATCAATGGGGAGTGGAGTTAGGAAAACAATTAGCCAATTCTATTCTAGATGAAATCAATACTAAAACAGTTAAAAATCACGATAGTTCTACTTCGTTTTTATTGAATCATTTTTTGAAAAATAAATAAGTCGAGAACTTAGATTGTAAATAGTATATAAAAAAGCGCTTTGATTCAGTTCAATGCGCTTTTTTTTAATGAGTATGTTGTTTTAAAGATTATTGTTCGAATACAGTTTGTAATTATTGTGGAATCAATAAAAGAGAGATTGAAAATATTTCAATTGTATTTTTTTTGTTGCAACCCCTTGAAAAATCATCATTAATTCAAAATAAATACATAAAAGATGATTTTTTTAACGTTGTATTAACGTATTAAGACAAAAATGTTATAATTTTGCCAAAAATAAATTAACAAACAACAATGAAAACAATGAAAAACTGGTTACTTACAGGATTAATGTTTTTAATAGTTTCTACTGCTTTTGCTCAAGGAAAAGTTACAGGAACTGTTACAGATGGTAAAGGTTCTTTACCTGGAGCAAATATTGTTATTAAAGGAACAAAAATTGCTGTTTCAACAGATTTTGATGGAAAATTCTCTATCAATACAACTGCTAATTCGGGAGAATTAGTAATTTCTTTTATTGGTTATAAACCAAAAACAGTAAAATTCAACGGTGCTGCTAATGTAGGAACTGTTGCTTTAGTTGCTGATGATAATCAATTACAAGAAATTGTAGTAAGAAGTTCAGTAGTGGACGTTGCTAAAGATAGAAAAACGCCAGTGGCAGTTTCTACTATTAAAGCGGCAGAAATTCAAGAAAAACTAGGTTCTCAAGAATTTCCTGAAATTTTAGCTAATACACCTTCTGTATATGCTACTAAATCAGGGGGTGGTTTTGGAGATTCAAGAATTAATATTCGTGGATTTGATCAAAAGAATGTTGCTGTGTTGATTAACGGGGTTCCTGTTAATGATATGGAAAACAGTTCTGTATATTGGAGTAACTGGGCAGGTTTGTCTGATGTAACTTCAGCGATGCAAGTACAAAGAGGTTTAGGTTCTTCTAAATTAGCTATTTCATCTGTAGGGGGAACTATTAACGTAGTAACTCGTTCTGCTGACATGAAAGAAGGTGGAAGTGTTTCAGTTGGTTTTGCCAATGATAACTACCTTAAAAAAGCATTTTCATATTCAACAGGTGTAATGAAAAATGGTTTATCAACTTCTGTTTTGTTAAGTCAAACAACAGGAGACGGTTATATCGACGGAACTAAATTTGAAGGAGGAAACTACTTCATTGGAATTGGTTATAAAATTAATCCAAAACACGATTTAGAATTTACTATTACTGGTGCGCCACAATGGCACAACCAAAGATCTACTGCTCCAACAATTGCGCAGTTTATTAAATATGGTACTAATGGTGAGCCAAACAGAAGATACAACAACGATTGGGGTATATTAAATGGTCAAGAGTATAACTTTAGAACTAATTATTACCACAAACCAATTGCGTCTTTAAACTGGGATTACAAAATCAGCGACAAAACTAAATTATCTACAGTAGTGTATGGTTCTTGGGGTCGTGGTGGAGGATCTAACGGTGCTGGAGCAATGAGAGGAAATAGATTTTTCTCTGACAACTTAAGATTGCCTAATGGTATCATCAATGTTGATTTAATTAAAGCTTGGAATTCAGGTACAAGTATAGTTATACCTGGTACTGCTGGAACATCTACAAGAAGTTTAGTTTCTGGAGCTTACCAAAATAGTTCTTCTACATCTAATAATACTTCAAACGGTATTACAAAAATTGCTTCAATTAATTCACACAACTGGTACGGTGGTGTGGTTAACTTGAATACAAAATTATCTGAAAGATTTACTTTGGATTTTGGTGTTGATGCAAGAACATATAGAGGTATTCACTATCAAAACATTGTTGATTTGTTAGGTTCAACTAACTATGCAGATAATACAGATGTTAATAATCCAAATAGAGTATTAACAGCTACTTATGCTGCAAGACCTAATTTAAATCCTTTCTTTAGTTTGGATTACCAAACAGCTAAAATTAATTACAACAATGATGGTTTAGTGAACTGGTATGGAGCATTTACACAGTTAGAGTATTCTTCTAATAAATTAACTGCATTCTTCCAAGGAGCTATTTCTAATCAAGGATTTAGAAGAGATGATTATTTCTTGTACTTAACTCCAAACCCACTTTCTTCTACTGATTACAAAAATTTATTAGGAGGAAACGTTAAGGGAGGTGCTAACTACAACATTAACGACAATCATAATGTATTTGTAAATGCAGGGTATTATTCAAAACAACCTTTCTTTAATGCAGTATATCCAAACAACAAATCTTTAGTAAATGAAAATTTGACTAATGAAAAAGTATTAGGATTAGAAGCAGGATACGGTTTCCGTTCTGCAG
>CAZOHO010000008.1:0-23971 GCA_964579755.1 uncultured Flavobacterium sp. | reverse complement strand
GTAGCGACTCATTCAGACCTAATTGTTCAAATTTGTTCATATATTATTTTAAATTAGCTCCGCTCTGTTCGGCTAAAAGAGCCTTCGAGTGGGCTGCAAAGGTAGGTTTAAAAAACGATATAAACTAATTTGTTATTTTTTGATTATCAATAAGTTAAATGTTTTTGATTTTGATTTTTTCCTTAATAATGTTGCAGGAGTCGATTCAGTCATGAATAAAATGAATTGAAATCGCGCGTTTTATTTTAGAAAATCGATTAATTTTTTAACAGCTATTCCACGGTGGCTGATGTTTGATTTTTCTTCCAATGTTAACTCTGCAAAGGTTTTTTGGTACCCATCGGCTACAAAAATAGGATCGTATCCAAATCCGTTGTTTCCGATTCGTTCTTCAATAATTTCACCGTTTATAATACCTGTAAATAAATGCTGTTTTCCATTACTATTCAAACAAATTACGGTTTTGAAATTGGCTTTTTTATTTTTAACGTCCTTTAAGTTAGTTAATAATTTGGCAATATTGTTTTCATCGTTTTTAGGTTCGCCGGCATATCGCGCTGAAAAAACACCAGGTTCACCATTTAGAGCCTGCACTTCAAGACCTGAATCGTCTGCAAAGCAATCGTAGCCGTATTTTTCGGTTACATAATTGGCTTTTAGCATTGCATTTCCTTCAATAGTAGCTGCTGTTTCAGCAATATCTTCGGTACAACCAATATCGTCTAGACTTAAAATTTGGATTGTGGGAGGAACAAGTAATTGAATTTCTTTGATTTTGTTTTTATTGTTGGAAGCGAAAACGAGTTGCATAATTTAGGTTTGTTTTATTTTTCAAAGATATTGAAAATTCAGCATTAGTTTTTGATGAAACGGCAAATGTTATTTTGATGTTAAAATATTGATTTGGAGTTTTTTAAGTTAAATTATAATTATCTTTAAGTGTGTTTTTGATTGTACTTGGATGTGTCAGAATTCCTTACTTTAGGAAGATTTGGCAGTTCAATAGTCTATCATACGAGTATAAAGTATCGGTAAGATAATGGTATATCAAAATCAACAACTGGAGGACTCTAAAGGTCCTCCTTTTTTGCTTTAGAGCAGCCCAAAGTTTTGGGAGTAGAGAAAATACGTTTATTTGTTACATGATTTTTGTTGAATAGAGCAAGATTGAAGTGAATAGCTGCAGTAAGCTCTAGAAAATAAATTTGCTTTCAATTCATTTATAAATTATAAATAATTAATTTTGCCCTAGTTCAAAAAAATAATTACTATCTCAAATATATCATGGTAAAAGATTTATTCGAAAGAATTCAAACTAATAAAGGGCCATTAGGAAAATGGGCTTCACAAGCAGAAGGTTATTTTGTTTTTCCAAAATTGGAAGGAGAGTTAGGACCTAGAATGAAATTTCAAGGAAAAGATATTTTGAATTGGAGTTTGAATGATTATTTAGGTTTAGCCAATCATCCAGAAGTACGTAAAGCGGATACTGAAGCTGCTATTGAATACGGAGCAGCTTACCCGATGGGTGCTCGTATGATGAGTGGTCATACTAAATACCACGAACAATTAGAGCAAGAATTGGCTGCTTTTGTAATGAAAGAATCGGCTTATTTGTTGAATTTTGGTTACCAAGGAATGGTCTCTATTATTGATGCTTTGGTGACTAAAAATGACGTGATTGTTTATGATGTTGATGCACATGCTTGTATTATTGATGGGGTACGTTTACACATGGGGAAACGTTTTACTTACCGTCATAATGATGTGGAAAGTATGGAGAAAAACTTACAACGTGCCACAAAATTAGCTGAAGAAACTGGAGGCGGAATTTTGTTTATTACCGAAGGAGTTTTTGGAATGCGAGGTCAACAAGGAAAGTTGAAGGAAGTGGTGGAAATGAAGAAGAAATACAATTTCCGTTTGTTAGTGGATGATGCACATGGTTTTGGAACACTTGGAAAAACAGGAGCTGGAGCAGGTGAGGAGCAAGGCGTTCAAGACGATATTGATGTGTATTTTTCGACTTTTGCAAAATCAATGGCTAACATTGGTGCTTTCGTAGCAGCAGATAAAGATATTATTGATTATTTGAAGTACAATTTACGTTCGCAAATGTTTGCTAAAGCGTTGCCAATGATTCAAACTATTGGATCATTAAAACGGTTGGAATTATTGCGCCAATCGTCTGAGATTAAAGATAAATTGTGGGTAAACGTGAATGCGTTACAAAACGGTTTAAAAGAAAGAGGATTCAATATTGGCGATACTAATACGTGTATCACTCCCGTATACCTTGAAGGTTCTATTCCCGAAGCGATGATTATGGTGAACGATTTGAGAGAGAATTACGGAGTTTTCTTGTCGATTGTAGTGTATCCTGTAATTCCAAAAGGAATTATTTTATTGCGTATGATTCCAACTGCTTCGCATACTTTGGCAGATATCGACGAAACATTAGCGGCTTTTGAAGCGATTCGTGAAAAATTAGTAAACGGAACCTACAAACAAATTGCTGAGCAAACTACAGTTGACGTTTCGTAATTAAGAAACTGAATTTTATAAAAAAAATCCATTCAATTGAATGGATTTTTTTATGGTTGTGTTTTTTACAATTCTTTTCGAAACGTTTTTCTACGACAAATAATTTTGGGATCAAAGTTCTTCCAAAGCAAATGAATCGCATGATTGTCGGCTAATTCAGGAGTTCGAATGCAGTTTTCAATTCCTTTTTCGGTAAAAGTCGTATGGTATTCTTTGAAAATAATAGCGTGAACTCCTTTGTTTTGGTACTCAGGATGTACTCCAATAAGATAAAAAGTAACGTCTTTGCTGTTGTTTCTTGCATTTAGCAAGTGTAAGAATCCGAGAGGAAATAATTTTCCTTTTGCTTTTTGTAATGCTTTGGAAAAACTTGGCATCACGATGGCAAAAGCAACTAAATTGCCGTCTTTGTCCTCTACAAATTTGATGTATTCTGGATTGATAAAACTGATGTATTTTTTCTTGAAGTATTCTTTTTGAACATCAGAGATAGCAACAAAAGAAGATAAACTTGCATAAGAGGCATTGAATAAATCAAACATTTTATCTACATAAGGAAGCACGTCTTTTGTTTTTTTGAAATTGATTGGACGGAGTTGGTAACGCCTTTTGATTAACTCTTGCGCTTTGTCAAAATGTTCTAATTTGACATTGGCAAAAGGGAATTTGTTTTCCAAATATTCTTTTTCAACTGTATAACCTAATTCTTCAAAATGATTGGCATAATACGGATGATTGTACCAAGTAATCATCGTGCCAATTTCTTCAAAACCTTCAGTAAGCACTCCCACTTTGTCCAAATTAGAGAATCCCATTGGTCCTTCAACATAGTCTAAATTGTTTTTTCGACCCAATTCATAGACTTTTTCTAACAATGCTTTGGTCACTTCAATATCGTCAATTACATCAAACCAACCAAAACGAACTTTCTTCTTTTGTTGGTTATTGACTTCTTCCCAGTTGATAATGGCAGCAACTCGACCTACAATTTGATTGTTGCGATATGCCAAATAAAAATAGGCTTCTGCGTTTTCAAAAGCTGGATTTTTAGTCTTGTCAAAGGTCTCTAATTCATCGGCAATAATGGGTGGAACCCAATACTGGTTGTCTTTGTATAAGGAAAAAGGGAATTTAATATAGTCGGTCAATTCACTTTTGGTAATCGCTTCTTTAATTTGAATCATTGTGTATAATCTAGAAAATCAGGAATTTTTTCTTTTTTGTGCCTTTCTTAGTTTTTTCTGCTGCTTTTAGTGCTTTTGGATCTCCAATGGGTGTGCGAACTTCGTTATAATTACCATCATAACGCCAAGAAAAACCAAGTCCTCCGTAGAAAATAGAAGGAGTGTTTTTTAGACTAGCACTTGCCGAAGCGTCAATTTGAAGATCGTCTGTAAGTAAATAAGCGGCTCCAGCTCTAACAATAGCATCACTATAAAAATCACTTTTATAGCCTTGGTTTTCTACAAAACCGGACCATTTGTCGTTGAAACCTTTTGTCAAAGTAAGTGCATATCCATAACTTGGATATTCTGTGCCAATATAATCGGCAATAGTATTGGTAACAAATACCCAAGTACCGTCACCCAAATGATTTTGTGTAATCAAAATGACTTTTGGCGAAATACTCGCGTTGGGTGAAAAATGATACGGATTGTTAGCAGAAGTGAAATTGGCTCCTGCAAAAACAGAAACGGCAGGAATTAATTGGCGCCAGCTGAATTTGCGATTGGCATTCCAACTGTATACATTGATTTTCTTTTCGTGATTTTTAAATGGATCGTAAAGCAAATATTTGGCACCTAATATAGTTTGTTTTAACGCTTTTTGATTTGTTTTTGTGTACAAGGCTTCATACACTTGGCTTTGGTATTGAATATCGGCAATTAACTCCAGTTTTTCCATAAACATCCCATAGCGCAAAGTAGCGTCAATTCCGTAACCATTAGTCACGTAATTGAGTAAATGGTGTTTTTGAGTGATCCCATAAGCGCCTGTTTCTAATTGAATTACCGATTTTCCTACGGCAAAAGCCGACATCGTTTCGCCAGGTCGATTAGAATTGATTTGGTCGGTGTATTGCGCAAAATTCAGTAGCGGAATTAGCAAAAGAGCCCATAACAAAGGAGAGTGGATTTTAAACATAGTTATCTTTATTGGATTAAAAAGTAATAACGCTTCCCAAATGTACTATATTTTATTATTTATTTAAGAATGATATTTTTATTTTGAGCGTTTGATTTATTATTTTTGAAAAAAATATTTGATTATGCAAGAAGCTTCTTTTTCTAATTTTATAAGAACAGTATTCTATATATTGATGTTCTATTATTTATTTAAATTTTTAGCGCGTATATTTTTGCCAATTTTAGTAAAAAAAGCAGTAGAAAAAGCAGGTGAAAATTTTCAAAAGCAACAGCAATATACTCAAGAAGCAGCTTGGAAAAAAGCGTCTAATAACGACGAGATAATTTACAAAGAAACAGATTCTAAAAATCCTCGTGAAACCAAAAAAGTAGGGGATTATGTGGATTACGAAGAAATAGATTAAATTTGCCTCCAACCCACTTTTTCATATTCTAACCAAACTATTTCAACTTTGAAAAAACTACATACGTTCTATCCTCATTTGCTTGCCATTATTGGTTTTGTTCTGATTTCGCTGATTTACTTTTATCCTGTTTTACAAAGAAAACAAATCTTTCAATCGGATATTGCACAATATACCGGAATGGCAAAAGAGCAAAATGATTTTAGAGCTTCTACTCATATTGAGCCGTATTGGACGAATTCTGCTTTTGGCGGAATGCCAACCTATCAATTAGGAGCTAAATACCCTCACGATTATATCGGTGCTTTGGATGATGTATTACGTTTTTTACCTCGCCCAGCCGATTATTTGTTTTTGTATTTCTTAGGTTTTTATGGTTTATTATTGGTGCTAAAAATTGATCCTCTGAAGGCTTTCTTTGGTGCCATTGCGTTTGGATTCTCTACCTATTTAATAATAATTCTCGGTGTTGGACATAATGCCAAAGCCCACGCTATTGCCTATATGCCACTCGTAATTGCTGGTTTTTTATTGGTTTTTAGAAAAAAATATGTTTGGGGAGGTTTGCTGACTTTGTTTGCTACGGCATTAGAAATTAATGCTAATCACTTTCAAATGACCTATTATTTGTTGATTTTCTTATTGGTTTTAGTAGGTTATTTTATTTATCAATTCATTAAAGAAAAAGATTTTAAAGGGTTAGGATATGCTTTTAGTGTCTTGGCTATAGCTGGAATTTTTGCTATTGGTGCTAATGCAACCAACTTGTTAGCCACTACTGAATATACCAAATTCAGTACAAGAGGAAAAAGTGAATTGACCTTCAATGCCGATGGTTCTAAGGTGACCGAAAATAGTGCCTTGTCTCGTGATTACATTACAGAATATAGTTATGGAATTGCTGAAAGTTTCAATTTGGTGGCGCCACGACTTTTTGGAGGTTCTAATAATGAAGCTTTAGGAACCGATAGTAGTATGTATCAGTTTATGATTAATCAAGGTGTTCCTGCTGCTCAAGCACAAGATTATGTAAAAGGGATGCCAACCTATTGGGGAGATCAACCCATTGTGGCAGCACCTGCTTATATTGGAGCAGTAGTTTTCTTTTTAGCTTTCTTAGCGTTGTTTATAGACAATAGAAAAATCAAATATGTTTTTTTTGGAGGAGCTATGATTGCTTTGGTGCTTTCTTGGGGTAAAAATTTCCCGGCAGTAACCAATTTCTTCATTGATTACATTCCGATGTATGATAAGTTTAGAGCTGTTTCTTCTATTCAAGTCATTCTGGAATTGTGTTTTCCTGTATTGGCGGTAATGGGATTGCAATCTTTTTTCCAATTGGATCAAGACCAACAAAAGAAAGGATTGTTGCAAACGACTATTTTTGGAGTAGGAGTTATGGCTATCTTGTTTTTTGCCAAAGGCATGTTTAATTTTTCGGGAAGTGGAGACGAGTATTTCTTAAAGAGCTACGGACCTGCTTTTGTCGATGCTTTAAAAGCAGATAGAAAAACCATGTATAGCGCTGATTTATTGCGTTCTACGTTCTTTATTCTTCTTGTAGCAGGATCGTTATGGTTGTTTATCAAAAATAAATTGGCACAACAAACAACCATTATTGTTATTGGTTTAGTGATGATTTTTGACTTGTTCTTGGTCGATAAAAAATACGTTTCAGATAAAGATTTTGTGAGCAAAAGAGAAGTAGAAGTACCTTTTCAAGCGACTCCGGTGGATTTGCAAATTTTAAAAGACAGTAGTAATTACCGAGTTTTTGAAATTAATGGTAATTTATCGAGTGCAAGAGCTTCGTTTTTCCATAAATCGATTGGTGGGTATCATGCTGCTAAGCCGAGAAGAATGCAACAATTGTTTGACTACCAAATTGCTAAAAATAATTTGGAAACCTTAAACTTTTTGAATGTAAAATATTTGATTCAAACCGATAAAGACGGAAAAGAATTTCCGATTGCCAATCCAGAGGCGAATGGAAATGTGTGGTTTGTGAGTCAGGTGAAATTAGTTCATTCTGCTGACGAAGAGATGAAAGCTTTAGATCAATTCGATTCTAAAAATGTAGCGGTAATTAATGCCAAAGAGTTTGAAGTCAAAAAGATGGCTTTCGTCAAAGACAGTTCGGCTACTATCACATTGGATTCGTATCAACCCAATGATTTGAAATATACTTCGATTAATGTTAATGAAGGTTTGGCAGTTTTTTCTGAAATGTATTATAAAAACGGTTGGAACGCTTATATTGACGGCAAGAAAGTGGAATATCTTCAAGCAGATTATGTCTTGAGAGCCTTACCAATTCCAGCGGGGAAACATAGTGTTGAATTCAAGTTTGAGCCTCAAGTAGTGCAAACAGGAAGTACAATTACTTTGGTAAGTTCTATTGGAATACTATTGCTTTTGATTGGAGGAATTTATTTTGAAAGAAAGAAAAGTACCGAAATTCAGCACAATGTCAAATAAAATCCCAAAAAAACTTTTAATCATCACGTATTATTGGCCACCAGCAGGAGGGCCAGGAGTGCAACGTTGGTTGAAGTTTGTTAAATATTTACCAGATTTTGATGTACAACCTATTGTGTATGTGCCTGAGAATCCTACCTATCCAATTGTCGATGCAAATTTGGAAAGTGAAGTTTCGGATAAAGCGATTATTTTAAAAAATTCAATCTTTGAACCCTATCAATTAGCTTCTTTTTTGTCCAAAAATAAGACTAAGAAAATCAGTTCGGGAATTATTCCAAATCAGAAAAAACAGTCTTTTTTAGAGAAAGTAATGCTTTGGGTACGCGGCAATTTGTTTATTCCTGATGCGCGTGTTTTTTGGGTAAAACCTTCTGTCGCTTATTTGGAGAAATACATTCGGGAGAACAAAATCGATACGATAGTTACTTCTGGGCCACCCCATAGTTTGCATTTAATCGGTTTGGAATTAAAACAAAAATTAAATCTAAAATGGTTGGCTGATTTTCGTGATCCTTGGACCACTATTGGCTACCATAAGTCGTTGAAATTGTCCCATTACGCAGCAAAGAAACATAAAGAATTAGAACATCAAGTGCTGAATTCAGCAGATACGATTATTGTAACAAGTAAAACGACCAAAACCGAGTTTCAGGCCTTAACCACGAAACCCATTGCTATTATTACAAACGGTTTTGATGTTGAAAAAGTTGAAAAACAAACGTTGGATTCTAAGTTCAGTTTGGCGCACATCGGTTCTTTTTTGTCTGAAAGAAATCCGAAGATTTTATGGGAAAGTTTGATTGAGCTTTGTGCGGAAATCCCAGGTTTTAAATCCCATTTAGAAATCAAATTAATAGGTGCAGTAAGTCAAGAAGTTTTGGAAACAATTGGGCAATTGGGCTTGAATTCGTATTTGAATAATTTAGGTTATGTTTCGCATGCAGATGCGGTGGCTCACCAACGTAAATCACAAGTTTTATTGTTGATTGAAATCAATTCAGAAGAGACTAAAAGTATATTACCAGGTAAATTGTTTGAGTACATGGTTTCGGAACGACCTATTATAGCAATTGGTCCCAAAGAGTCTGATTTTGCAGAAATTATTACCAATACCAATACGGGAGTGTTTTTTGAATATTCTGAAAAAGTGAAACTAAAACAAACCATTCGAGATTATTATACTCAATTTTTAGAAAGTAAATTACAATCTAATGGAGTAGGACTTCAACAGTATTCTCGAAAAAATCTAACCAAACAATTGGTGGAATTACTCCATCAATAATCCAAAATAACCATCCACTTATGGGAATCGTTTTAAACCAATCTTTAAAAAACACTATCATAACCTACATTGGTTTTGCCGTTGGAGGAGTTAGTACGTTGTTTTTATTTCCTCCCATTTTAGGAAAAACGTATTACGGTTTGTCCAATTATATTTTGTCTTGTGCCAATGTAATTATGCCTTTGTTTGCTATTGGAATGCAGAATACTTTGGTTAAGTTTTATTCCCAATGCAAAACAGAAAAAGAGAAAAATCAATTCTTATCATTCACAGTTTTATTTCCACTTTTACTCTGTATTCCTTTGATTTTAATTGGATTGTTTTTTTATGATGATATTATATCTTTTTTATCTAAGAAAAATTCCATTGTTAAAGAATATATTTTCTTAATTCCATTTATGGGTCTTTGTATGGCTTATTTTGAGATTTTTTATGCTTGGGCTAGGGTTCATATGCACTCCGTATTTGGAAATTTTATTAAAGAAGTGGGTTTGCGACTGTTTTCAGTTGTTGGACTTTTGGCTATTTATTTTAAATGGATTACGGCTGTTGACTTTATTTATCTTACCGCAGTAATTTATTTTGTAGCCTTTTTGATAACGATGTTATATGCTTTTAAAATCAAAAAACCAGAATTTCAATTTTCGATTCCTCACAATGTTAAAGCTATTTTAGAATACACGTTTTATATTATTTTATCGGGTAGTGTGGCCAATTTACTTTTAGATGGAGATAAAATGATTTTGAACCAATATATGGATATTGAAAATATTGCATTTTACTCAGTAGCTACTTATATTGCTTTGGTAATTTCGGTTCCAAGCCGTGCGATGCACCAGATTGTGTATCCTATTACAGCCAAATTGATGCACGAAAATAAACACGATGAACTCAACGATTTGTATAAGAAGACATCTATCAATTTGCAATTAGTTGGAGGTTTTGTAATGCTTTGTATTTTTGTCAATATTGACGAATTGTATCAGATGTTACCTAAAGAATATGCAGGCGGAATTTGGATTGTATTTATGATTGGTCTGTCTAAATATTTTGATTTAATTCTCGGTAATAATAATGCCATCATTTTTAATTCTAAATACTATCGTATGGTATTATTTTTAGGATTGATGTTGGTATTAGTTACGTTTGTTTTAAATATAATTTTCATTCCACTATATGGTATCATAGGGTCTGCATTTGCTACTTTGTTATCAATTACACTATACAGTGTAGCTAAACTAATGTTTGTGGTAAAACGCATGCATTTGTACCCTTTTACAATACAGACATTGCATTCAATCTATATTACCGTTGTACTTTTTATATTGTTTTATTTTTGGCAATTTCCGTTTCATCCTATCATAGGAATTGGTTTAAAGTCAATTTTAGTGACGGTGCTTTATGTGCATTTGAACTATAAATTTGTTATTTCTGTCGAAATAAATCGATTTTTGGACGATATTTTTAAGAAACTGAAATTAAAATCGTAATTTAGAATACACCTTGTAATCTACTCTTTATTAATATCACTAAAAGTTGGTATTGTGCATGCTATGTAATGGAATTATTTTTGCTAATAGTTGTAAAAAACATAATCCCAATTCAAATGAAAAACAATCCCATCAGTTCTGAAAAAAGTCTTCAAGATTTTTACAAAAGAGTTAGTGCTAGAATCCATGCAGGTTTTATAGTTAAAGAAAAAAATGATAAATTACCTTTCGCTATTTTATCTAGAGAACCAAGATCTATTAATCACACACTCAATTTCGCCCTATTTTGTTTGACTCTTGGATTATGGTCAATAGGGTGGCTGTATATGACTTTGGTTTACGGTAAAGAAAAAAGAATTCTTATCGCAATTGATGAAGACGGTAAAACATTTGAGGAACCATGCTACTAATAATCCGATTTATAGTTTTTCTTTTAAATAGCTAGCCGTAATAGATTTTTTCATTTTTACTAAATCTTCTGGAGTTCCTGCGCCTAATAATTTTCCTCCATTTTCACCACCTTCAGGGCCTAAATCAATAATCCAATCGGCACATTTGATAAGGTCCAAATTGTGTTCTATGACAATGATGGAATGTCCTTTTTCAATTAACGCATCGAAGGAAGCTAATAGCTTCTTGATATCGTGAAAATGCAATCCTGTTGTAGGTTCGTCAAAAACAAAAAGCGCCTTGTCTTTGGTAGCTCCCTTAACTAAAAATGAAGCTAACTTGATACGTTGTGCCTCTCCGCCAGAAAGGGTAGAAGACGATTGGCCTAATTGTACATAACCCAATCCCACATCCTGAAGGGGTTGTAATTTTTGGGTTATTTTAGTTTGTTTATATTCAGCAAAAAAAGCAATAGCATCATCAATAGTCATGGTTAATATGTCATTGATGTTTTGGCCTTCAAAACTAACTTCTAAAACTTCTTTTTTGAAACGTTTTCCATTACAGGTTTCGCAATGCAGTTGTACATCGGCCATAAAAACCATCTCTACATTGATAGTCCCTTCTCCCTTACAGCTTTCGCAACGTCCACCATCTACGTTAAAAGAGAAATGTTTGGCTTGATATCCTCTAACTTTAGATAGCTTTTCTTTGGCATATAAATCCCGAATATCATCATACGCCTTGATGTAGGTAACGGGATTAGAACGCGAACTTCTTCCAATAGGATTTTGGTCTACATATTCAATGTGTTTGATGTGTGAAAATGAGCCGGTCATTTCGGTAAACTGACCTGCTTTTTCTCCTGCATTATCAAGTTTTTTTTGCATAGCAGGAAATAAAATCTTTTTCACCAAAGTACTTTTTCCACTTCCAGAAACCCCTGTGATGACAGTTAGAACGTCAAGCGGAAAGCTAACATCAATGTTCTGCAAATTGTTTTCTCTTGCTCCTTTGATTTCGATTTGATTTTTGAAAGGTCTACGTTTTTTTGGAACCGAAATCTCTAAATTACCATTCAAATATTGAGAAGTTAAAGAATCCGATTGTAGAATTTCATTATACGTTCCTTGCGCTACTAAATTTCCTCCATGGGTTCCAGCCTCAGGTCCAATATCGATAATCATATCGGCAGCTTTCATAATATCTTCGTCATGCTCTACTACAATTACGGTATTGCCTAAATCTCGTAAAGACAACAAAACTTTAATTAAGCGTTCAGTGTCTTTTGGATGTAAGCCAATGCTCGGTTCATCCAAAATATACATAGAACCTACTAGGCTACTCCCTAAAGAAGTCGCCAAGTTGATACGTTGCGATTCGCCTCCAGAAAGTGTAGCCGAATTTCGATTTAGGGTAAGATAATCCAACCCTACTTCGGTTAAAAAGGACAAACGGTTGTTGATTTCAATGAGTAGTCGTTTGGCAATTTGTTTTTCGTACTCGTTGAGTTCAATGTTTTTGAAGAATTCAACTAGGTGACGGATAGGCAAATCCACTAAATCCGAAACGGTTTTACCATTTATTTTTACATAAGAAGCCTCAATTCGTAAACGTTTCCCTTTACAGGAGTTACATTTAGTTTTGCCTCGATAACGAGACAACATCACGCGATTCTGAATCTTATAATTTTTCTCTTCTAATTCTTTAAAAAAGTCATTTAACCCTTGAAAATATTGATTTCCTGCCCAAACTACTTCTTTTTGTTCTTCGGTAAGCTCGAAAAAAGGTTTGTGAATAGGGAAGTCAAATTTGTAGGCATTTTTAACCAATTCATCTCTAAACCAACTCATGCTTTCACCTCGCCAAGGAAAAATAGCATTTCCAAAAATGGATAAGCTTGTATTTGGTACCACCAATTCGGCATCAATTCCAATGATGTTACCATAACCTTCGCAAACAGGACAAGCCCCATAGGGATTATTAAAGCTGAACAAATGCACATTGGGTTCTAAAAAAGAAATCCCGTCTAACTCAAAATTATTGGAATACGAAAAACGTTTTTCTGAGTTTAATTCTTGTAAATAGCAAATCCCTTTTCCTTCAAAAAAAGCCGTTTGAACAGCATCGGCCAAGCGGTTATAAAATTCTTCTTCGGCTTTGACTACGATTCGGTCAATAATCAGAAAGATTTCTTTTTTGCTCAAACCTTTGGGTAAATCGTCCAACCGAACCATTTCACCATCGACTAGAATTCGAGCAAAACCTTGTTGCAACAAGACGTTCAGTTTGTCTTCTAGTTTTCGCCCTTTTTCCAAATGAATAGGAGCGAGGAGGAGCCATTTGCTATCCAGCTCTAATTTTTTCACCTCCGACACAACATCGGTTACGGTATTTTTTTTGACTTCTTGACCTGAAATAGGAGAAAAAGTACGTCCTACACGGGCATATAATAATTTGATATAATCGTAAATTTCTGTTGAGGTTCCAACGGTCGAACGTGCATTGGTCGTATTGACTTTTTGTTCAATAGCAATAGCAGGTGCAATTCCTTTTATGTATTCTACTTTGGGTTTGTCTAAACGGCCTAAGAATTGGCGCGCATAAGACGATAAACTTTCTACATAGCGACGTTGACCTTCAGCATATAAAGTATCAAAAGCCAAACTCGATTTTCCAGAACCCGAAAGACCAGTAATTACTACCAGTTTATTCCTTGGAATGGCAACGTCTACATTTTTTAAATTATG
The DNA here is from genome assembly GCA_964579755.1 of uncultured Flavobacterium sp. Taxonomy (GTDB): domain Bacteria; phylum Bacteroidota; class Bacteroidia; order Flavobacteriales; family Flavobacteriaceae; genus Flavobacterium. The sequence continues at coordinate 10,483 of CAZOHO010000008.1, read as the reverse complement.
TACTTGAGCGCCTTTAATGATGATGTTTTTCTTTGGGTCTAATGTAGAAAGGTCAATTGACATAAAAAGTGTATTTTGAACAAAAGTAATGAATTTTCGACTCAGAATTACTACTCTAAGATATCCAAATTACTACTTTTATCCATTCCTTTTTACCTCTAAAATAGTCTGATACTTTGAGATTGTTTCTTTTTTGTTTGCATAATCCAATAAAATTAAGTTAAATTTGTCCGTATAATCATCAAATAAAAACAAAAGCCTATTTAACAATTTTACTTTTTAGAACATTATTTAGAATTACAAACCCTCTAAAAGGTATATTATGGCTATTCCTCTTATTGATGATGCTACATTAGTAAATGATTATATTGCGGGCAATGAAGCTGCTTTAGCAACTCTTATCAAAAGACACCAATCCAAAATTTTCGGTTTTATCTATTCCAAAGTAGGTGATAGAGATCTTTCTGACGATATTTTTCAAGATACGTTTATCAAAGTAATTCGCACTTTAAAATCCAATGCCTATAATGAAGAAGGGAAATTTCTTCCCTGGGTAATGCGAATTGCTCATAATCTGATTGTGGACCATTTTCGCAGAAATAAAAAAATGCCTTTGTACAGAGAGACTGAAGAGTTCTCTATATTTTCCATTATGACAGATGATGCGTTGACAATAGAAAATAAATTAATTTCAGATCAGGTGGCCAAAGATTTACGTCAATTAGTAGAAGAACTCCCAGCAGATCAAAAAGAGGTGTTGATGATGCGTTTGTATCAAGATATGAGCTTTAAGGAAATTTCAGAAGCGACAGGAGTAAGTATCAATACTGCTTTAGGACGAATGCGTTACGCTTTACTTAATTTGAGGAAAGTGATTGATAAACACCAAATTATTTTGACTAACTAAGCAATATTTTGTGGTTTTTGTCGTTGTAGTGTAAATTGTAAATGCAAACTATGGCAAAAATCTACTCTAAAAAATCATTTGTTGCTCCAAAAATGAAACCAAAGAAAGAAGTTGTTTCTTTCTTGTTGAACTATTCAAAAGCGTTGAAAGTAGTCAAAACTGAGCAAGCTACTTTTGAACTCATCGCTAATTAAAATTTCATTGTTAGTTGCTAAACCACCTTTATTAATGTATTAATGGAGGTGGTTTTTTACGATCTAACTATTTATTTTTTGAAGTAATCGTCTAAAACGGATTTTCGCCCTATCGTTTTAGTGATGATATCTTTCTCTAAATTCCATCCTCGTGCAGGCGAATATTCGCGTCCATACCAAATGATTTGCAAGTGCAATTCATTCCATAATTCCTCTGGGAAAATGCGTTTAGCATCTTTTTCAGTTTGCACCACATTTTTACCGTTGGTTAAGTTCCAGCGGTACATTAAACGGTGAATGTGTGTATCTACCGGAAAAGCAGGAACGCCAAAGGCTTGAGACATTACAACACTAGCGGTTTTATGACCCACCGCTGGTAGTTCTTCCAAGGCTTCAAAGCTTTGAGGAACTTGCCCGTTGTGCTTTTCAATTAGAATTTGTGATAAGCCATAAATTCCTTTTGATTTCATAGGAGATAATCCACATGGGCGAATGATTTCTTTAATTTCGTCTACGGACAGTTTGACCATATCGTAAGGATTATCTGCTTTCGCAAATAACAGAGGGGTAATTTGATTCACCCTAACATCTGTGCATTGTGCCGAAAGTAATACAGCAATCAGTAAGGTATACGGATCTTTATGGTCTAAAGGTATAGGAATTGTGGGATACAATTCTTTTAACGTATTTATAACAAATGTTACCCGTTCCTGTTTGTTCATTTTTGTATTTTTATTCCTGTAAAAATAAAACAATTCCAACAATTCAATACTAAGATTTATGACAACATTAAAAATAGGAGATCAAGCGCCTCAATTTTCAGGTGTGGATCAAGACGGGAAATCACATCAATTAGCTGATTATAAAGGAAAAAAATTAGTAGTATTTTTTTATCCAAAAGCAAATACGCCAGGTTGTACAGCAGAAGCCTGTGACTTAAGAGATAATTTTGAGCGTTTTCAAGCGAATAATTATGCCCTTTTAGGAGTAAGTGCCGATGCACAAAAAGCACAAGCTAAATTCAAAGAAAAATATGATTTTCCATTTCCGCTTTTAGCAGATGAGGACAAATCAGTGATTCAGGCTTTTGGGGTTTGGGGACCAAAGAAATTTATGGGTAAAGAATACGACGGTATTCATAGAACGACTTTCGTCATTGATGAAAACGGAATTATAGCAGATGTGATTTCTGATGTAAAAACCAAAGCGCATGCTGCTCAGATTTTAAAGTAATAGTATCTCATAAAAAAAAAATCCCCAACTGATTCAATTGGGGATTTTTCATTTTACTAAACTTCTTTTAAGAACTTACTGGGTTCGTATCCAAATAAGTGGTGTTCTTTTATAATTTCGGCTACTCCAGATGGAAGCATTTCTTCCCATCCTTCTTTTCCTTGACTAATCATTTTAAGTACTTCACGAGAGAATACTTCTAATATTTCAGGATTATAATCTTCGATATCAATCACTTTGCCATTGAATTTAAAGAACTTGTACAATTCTTTCATTCGTGGATGTACTTTTAAGTTTTCTGAAGTAATGATTTCTCCATTTTCACCTATCATTGGGTACAAAAATACTTTCATGTCTCGGTAGAATAATTTACCGAATGCTTCTAAGATTCCTCCACTTAAGTGGCGGTAGTATTTCTCGTCAAAGATGTCAACTAGGTTGTTAACCCCCATTGCTAATCCCATACGGGCTTTGGTATAATTAGCGAAATACTCTACTACTTTATAGTATTCTTGGAAATTCGAAATCATTACCGTTTGACCTAAAGAACAGAGTAATTCAGCACGATCCATGAAATCTCTTTCATCAATTTCTCCGTCAGAACGTAAATTTGACAATGTAATTTCAAATACTACGAGTGTATTTTCTTTTTCTACCTTATTTTCATTCAGGAACATCTTCAAAGATTTCTCATACATGTCCATATTCACCTTGGTTACAGGACGGAAACTTCCTCTAAAGGCCAATAAGTTTTTCTTGTATAAAATAGCTGCTGGTAAGATGTTTTTTCCTTCAGGATTGAACATTACGGCATCTGTCATTCCATTTTTTACCAATTGTAAACTCATCAAACGGTTGTCAACATCCGCAAAACGAGGTCCAGAGAAGTTGATGGTGTCAATTTCTAGTTGGTCTTTGTCCAAATGGTCATACAAGTAACGCAACAATTTTTTAGGATCGTTGTATTTGTAATAAGCACCGTAAATTAAGTTTACTCCAAGAATTCCTAAGGTTTCTTGTTGCAATCTTGAATCGGTTTCTTTGAAACGAATGTGTAGGATGATCTCGTTGTAGGCTTCGTCTGGTTCAATTTGAAAACTAATTCCAACCCAACCGTGTCCTTTGAATTGCTTCGCAAAATCGATAGTTGCCACGGTATTAGCATAACTAAAGAACATTTTGTTAGGGTGTTTGTCTCTACTCAAACGCTTTTCAATCAAGCTCACTTCGTGAGAAAGCATCTTTTTCAATCGGCTTTCGGTTACGTAACGACCGTCTTCTTCAATACCGTAAACGGCATCACTAAAGTCCTTATCGTAGGCTGACATTGCTTTCGCAATAGTTCCAGATGAACCTCCCGCTCTAAAAAAGTGTCTAACCGTTTCTTGTCCGGCACCAATTTCAGCAAAAGTTCCGTAAATATTTTCGTTGAGGTTGATACGGAGCGCCTTATCCTTGATAGAAGGAATTTGCTCCATTACCTTATCTCCTTTGAGTTTTATCTTTTTGGTATGCATTATTTATATCAAAAGTGCTTTTATGTTACAAAGTTAACAAATTAGGAGTTTGTTGAAAGATATTTAACCTTATTTTTGTAAAAAAATGGCATCTTGATACGATTATTATTTGAATCGTATTTTTAGCGCATTCAAATGTAGAATTACTATTTTTGAATCACGATTTTTTCGTTATTGATAGCGTTAAAATGAGTTTTTATTCTCAAGATCAATCACAAATACATCGCTTTTGAAAATATATTTTTTAGGTACTGGTACATCGCAAGGCATCCCTATTATTGGGAGTGATCATCCTGTTTGTAAAAGTGCTGATGCAAAAGACAAGCGTTTGCGTGTTTCGGCTTGGGTGTCATGGGAAAATCATTCCTTTGTGTTCGATTGTGGTCCTGATTTTAGGCAACAGATGTTGGTTTCCAATTGTCAAAAAGTAGACGGAATTTTATTTACTCACGAACACGCGGATCATACAGCGGGAATAGATGATATTCGGCCATTTAACTTTCGTCAAGGACCAATCCCAATTTATGCGCACCAACGCGTAATTGATAATTTAAAAAACCGTTTTGATTATGTATTTGAAACGGTAAATAAATATCCAGGAGCGCCATCGGTAACGACTTTTGAAGTGCAAAATAATAGTCCATTTGCAGTTGGAAATAAAATGGCAATTCCTATTAACGTTATGCATGGTGATTTGCAGGTTTTTGGGTATCGCATCGATGATTTTGCGTATTTAACTGATGTGAAAACGGTTGAAGAGTCAGAAATTGAAAAACTAAAAGGCCTTAAAGTTTTGGTCGTAAACGCTTTACGCGAAGAACCGCACCAAACCCACTTCAATTTGCAAGAAGCTTTAGATTTTATAACTTTGGTACAGCCTGAAAAAGCGTATTTGACGCACATTAGTCACCATTTGGGTTTTCATGAAGAAGTACAAAAAAAGCTTCCTGAAAATGTTTTTCTTGCGTATGATAATTTAGAAATCACCATTTAATTCTCCTTATGAAACGTTCCTTACTACTTTATTTAACGATACTTTTTGCTTTGACTACCTTGTTTACCTATGTGTTTTTGAGCAGTGAAGTAAAATTTGAGCAAAAGCGTTCCGAAAAGAAAATATCCAAATTGAGGGATAGTTTGACTTTGGTTTCGAATCAATTGGCTGATGCCAATTATTTTTCTTTGGCCAAAAATGAAAATGCACAGAACTATTTTGATAACCAAAGTACGCAAAGGACGATTCAGTATGAGAAATTGATTACAGTAGTGACTGAAAAATTATTGGATTATAATTCCAATCCAAAAGGGAATCCATATACCGGTCAAGACCAAATAGGCGCAAATAAATTCATTATTAATAAAGTGAAAATACTGAATCACCGATGGATTATCGCTGACTTTAGTGATGGCGAAATTTGGGGTGAAGTTCTATTGAAATATTTCGTAAATGAGGATGAAACCATCTCTTTTGAAGTGAATCAGTCGCTTTTATACCAAAAATAAAAGGAGTTTTTTTACGAGTGGGCTTGAAGCCAATTCTTAAAATCAAAAAACACTTGAGGCGAAATTCCATGCCCGATTGGGTATTCTTTATATATGTGAGCAATGCCTAATTGAGTTAAAAACGCATCTGATTTTCTTGCCCATTCCACAGGAATAACTTGATCTACAGTTCCGTGGGAAGCAAAAATGCCCAAGGTAGAAAAGTCGTTATTTTCGAAACCTGCTTTTAGAATAGGTTCGCTTACATAGCCACTCAATCCAATTACATTTTTAATTTTTTGGGGTTGCGAAAGCGCTGCTGCATAACTTAGAATGGCTCCTTGGCTAAAACCAATTAGCGTAATGTTTGTGGCATCAATAGGATAATTCTCAAGTAGTTCGTCGATAAAAGTACCAATCAAATCTCTTGAAATTTTGGCTTGTTCGTGGTCAGAGAATTTATTCTCGTCGGCATCAAAATTGATAGCATACCACGCATAGCTTCCGTACTGTAAATCGTAAGGCGCGCGAGCTGAAATGATATAATAGTCTTCAGGAAGTTCAGAAGCAAAAGAAAATAAATCAGCTTCATTGCTGCCGTATCCGTGCAATAAAAGCAACAGCGGATTCGAATCCGTTTTTATTTTGGGTTCTCTGATGAGGTATTCTAAAGATAAATTCATGGTGTTATGAAATATTGGATAACCATTTCTGGAAATAGGTTCCTAATAGCGGCATCGGTTTGGTTTCGCCTTTAATGGCAGTAAAAATACCATACCCCCATAAAACGGAAATAAAAATCCACATAGGAAATGAAATCAATAAACTGTCAAAATTGCTAATTATTAAGCCCAAAGAAATAAAAGTCAAAGTCAATCCTAGTCCTTGACGGATATGAAAAGTGGAAAATGGATTTTTATTTTCAGCATTCATAGACATAGCTATGAATACGCCAATTCCTAAAATATAACTGGTGATGGCGGTTGCTTTTCCGGCCTCAATCGTTTCTTTGTTCATGATTTATTGGTTTAGAATCAGTTGGTCTTGATTCGTAATTCCATATACTTTTCCTTTGATTTCGGCACCAATAAAGGCTGAGTTTTTCGATTTTGAACGGATGGTTTCGGCAGTAAAAGTACTTTCTCCTTCAGGGTTGAATAAGCTTAAGTTGGCTTTAGCACCTTCAGTTATGGAAGGAGTTGCTAATCCAAAAATAGTTCTGCCAAAAGTGAGTTTTTCAACTATAATTTCGACAGGCAGTACAGTCATTAACGCTCCAAAAGCACTTTCCAAACCAATGGTGCCGCTTTTAGCTGTGTCAAAATCCATTTTTTTATGTTCAATATCAATAGGGTTGTGGTCCGAAGTAATTATATCAATAGTACCGTTTTTAACAGCTTCTATCAAAGCCAATCGGTCTGCTTCTGTACGTAACGGCGGACTTACTTTGGAACGAGTGTCAAACTCTTCTAGCTTTTCGTCGGTTAAAACCAAATGATGTACCGCGACGCTACAACTTACTTGTAATCCTTTGGCTTTGGCTTCTTGGATTAAAGCAACTGATTTTGCAGTTGAGATAGTTGGAATGTGTAATTTTCCTCCCGTATATTCAAGTAAAAATAAGTTTCTAGCCACTTGTAATTCTTCGGCTAAATTAGGAATTCCTTTAAGTCCTAATCGTGTTGAAACGATTCCTTCGTTAGCGACCCCATTTCCTTTTATTTTTTCATCTTGGGAGAAGGTTATCACTAAGCCGTCAAAATCTTGTGTGTATTGTAATGCGATTTTTAACAAATTGGCATTGTCCAAACTTTTATTGTAATCTCCAAAAGCGATAGCTCCTGCATTTTTCATATCGAATAATTCGGCCATATCTTTTCCTTCGCTTCCTTTGGTTAAGGCGCCAATGGGGAACAATTCGGTTGCTGCACCTTGGGCTTTACTTTTTACAAAATGCACTTGGGATTGATTATCGATAATTGGGAACGAATTGGGTTGTAATGCAATTCCGGTGAAACCACTTTTCGCAGCAACTTGTAATCCGTTCTCGATAGTTTCTCGGTCTTCAAAACCGGGCTCACCTAACGAGACACTACTGTCGAACCAACCTGGTGAAACGTGTAAATTATCGTATTGTATTTCTTGGTAATTTTCCGGATTAGCTAATGCATTTCCTATTTTGGTGATACAACCATCGGCAATTAATATATCTACGGTCTTGTTGTGAAAAGGACTTTTAGAGTCGATAATTTTTGCGCTTCGGATGATTGTTTTCATGTTTTTTCTTGATTTTGTATTATGTAAAATCGTGTATTTATTGAATTCTAAACCAGTGTTTTACTGAATTTTATTGAAAGTAATTATTTAGTATTAATTTTAATTTTTATTTGATTGAAAAATTATAATTTATATTCTATTTTACTTCATGAATCGAATAATAGCCATTTCTGTTACCAGTAATAACAGTGCAAATATAAGAAACCATTTCCATATTTGGCTATCGTTGTTTTCGCTTTGAATGAGTTCGAAGACAGTTGCCATGGAGTCTATCTGATTCGTGTTAGAAAGTAGTTTTTCGTTGTTCTGAAATAAGTCACTTTCACTTCGGTTATAATTAAAACTGACATTTTGAATCCATTTTTTGGTATTGAAAATTGCAAAATTTCCGGCTTGTTTTGGATGTTCTCCAAACTCCATTTTGACTTTGGTACTCAAAATTTGTTGCATTGGGATGAATTGTTCCGTTTCGTTTTTAACGGTTAAGACCCCTTCTTTGTCTAAATTGGTTGTGACAAAATACGAATCGGGATTGCCAATTGTTCGTGCAGCAATTCTATTTTTTTCTTGACTTTGTGCTAATTGGTACAATACAGGCACAATCAGAGGCGATTGTTGAAAATTGGAATTTTCCATATTCAATGCAGCCGAAAACACAGATACAATACCCGCTCCTGTATTGGAAGAAACTAAAAAGGAACTTTCATCTTGATAGGATAAAACAGCAGGGCTTGTACTTGTAATGGTAAACGAAGTTTTGGTTTTTGGATACTGAAAATTCGAAATTTGATTTTCAAAAACGTTCCTGAAAATAGGATGGTTGAAATGGATTTTGGTAATCAGTTTTTCGGTAGTATTGACCGACTTAAAGGTTGTATTTCCTGTCTTTTGAACCAGAGAATTAAGATTAGAAATCGATGCTTTTGCCGAAGGTATAAGAATGAGATTGCCTCCTTTTTCAACAAATGAGTGTAAAGTGGTTTGTAGCGCTTGTGGAATTTCTTCAACTTCGTTCAAAACAATGGCGTCTTGGTTTTCTATAAGGTTATAATCCAATTGCACCAACGTGCTGTTTTGGTATTCAAATTCATCGTTGGTGTAAATCCGGGATAAAAACGAACTTTTTACAACTTCGCCAATGCTTATTACTTTGGTTTTTTGGCTTTCGCCAATGCTAAAATAGTAGGTATTATCAAAAGTCAATCCGTTATCAACAAGAGAAACAGAGCCATGAAATGCTTTTTTAGGAATAGTAAACGGAATGACTTGTTTTTGCTTTTTTAAGGAAACCATTGTTTTGGCGACCAACTTGTTTTGGTTGTATAATCCCATTGAAATGGGTTGGTTATTTTCTCCATAATTGCTGACTTGGATGCTAATTTCGTAAAAATTGTCTAATGTCTGACGAATGAAGACGCTATCGATGGATACATTGTTTTGCTGTTCTGCTTTCGGAACAATAAACGAAATTGCATCTGTTTTAGCTATTGTTGTAAGCTGTTTTGATTCTAAACCGATGGCATCAGAGATGACTACAATTTCTTTTTGATACAATGACGGACGAGCTTGTATTTGATTTAAAATTGGATCTAATTCGAAAGGTGTTGCGCTGTATTGTAAATTCTGAAGCTCTTTTTGAATGGACTTTATATCAGTGTTCCAAAAAGCTTCGGTATTGGTCAACAAAGAAAAATGAATGTTCTCGGGCGTCGTTTCTAATAGTTCTTGAATAGCGCGTTGTAGCAATTCGCCTTTCTTGCCTTTGGCTTGCATGCTATACGAATTATCAAGGATGATGTACAACTCCTTTTGCGAGTTCGACTTTTCTTTGACAGGTAAAAAAGGTTGGGCAAAAGCCAAAACCAAAGCGGTTAGGAGCAATAATCGGGTGGCTAGCAATAACCATTTTTTGATTTGTGAACTTTTCCTGCTTTGAATGGTGAGTGCTTTTAGAAAGCGAACATTGGTAAAATAGGCTGTTTTAAAACGGCGCAATTGAAACAAATGAACCAAAATAGGTACTACCAATACAAAAAGAAAGTACAGAATTTCGGGATGTTTGAATTGCATTAATTTTGGATTTAGATGATGTACGATTCAAAATTACAAATTTGAAATTAGTTAATCCATTTGGGAAGGTATTATTTAATCGGTATTGGTTTCATTTTATTATGTATTTTAGCTTTTAAATTGTATTAAAAATGAAAAACGGTATCACACTTTTTTTAGTAGCTTTTATTTCTTTGGCACAAGCTCAAACTAAAAATCTACCTTTATTAATAGGTACTTATACCAATAGTTGTGACAGTAAAGGAATTTACGTGTACGATTTTGACACCAATACGGGTGATTTTGTATTCAAAAATGCGACTGAAAAAGTAATTAATCCAAGTTATTTGGCACTTTCTAAAGATCAAAAGATAGTATACTCGGTTAATGAGAATGGAGCCGAAAGTACGGTAAGCTCGTTTCAATTTGATGCAGTGAGTGGAAAATTAACCAATTTGAACCAGCAAAAGGCGCAAGGTGCCGACCCATGCTATATTATCAATGACGATACGAATGTGATTGTAGCCAATTATTCGGGAGGAAATATTACTGTTTTTGGCAAAAAATCGAATGGTAGTTTGTCTGCCATTAAACAAGTGGTACAACACAAAGGAAAAGGAGTTCATCCTCGCCAAGAAAGCGCACACGTACACATGGTGTATTTTTCACCAGATAAAAAACACGTACTAAGTACTGATTTAGGAACTGATACTGTTTATTTGTACGAATACCATCCAAATTCAGCTACAAGTGTCTTGAAATTGAAAAGTACCATTTCATTACAAGCGGGTAGTGGACCACGACATTTAACTTTTAGCAAAGAC
>CAZOHO010000007.1:0-24595 GCA_964579755.1 uncultured Flavobacterium sp. | reverse complement strand
AACATAATTAAATAAAATTTCTTCACTGCGTTCGCAATGACGGAAAACCGATAACTGACAACAATTAAAAACCTTGGCGCCCTAGCGTCTTAGCGGCAATAGAACATGGAAACACAAAACGACGAAATCACCCTCAAAGAACTACTTGAAAAAGCCAAAGAATGGTATTCCTATTTGCTATCACAATGGAAGATCATTGTATTGGCAGGAGTTATAGGGGCAGCTTTAGGATTGACCTATTCAATTTATAAAAAACCGATTTACACAGCGACCTTATCTTTTGCTTTAGAAGATGAAAAAGGGGGTGGGATGAGCGGTGCTTTAGGATTGGCCAGTTCCTTAGGATTGGATTTAGGTGGAGGCAGTGGCGGTGGAGCCTTTTCAGGTGCAAACCTAACCGAATTGTTCAAGTCTCGCTCTATGGTAGAGCAAACTTTGATGCAACCGGTACTAGCCGGAACGGATACCATATCCTTAGCTGAAATGTATATTAAAAATAACGAATGGCGAAAAGAATGGAATGAAAAACCGAAATTGAAAGCGATCCAATTTCCGCCTTTAACCAAACGTAAGTATTTTACCAGAGAGCACGATAGTATTATAGGCAAGATGTATGAAGACTTGTCGAAGACCAGTTTGACCGTAGCTCAAAAAGATAAGAAAATATCGATTATTAGTATTGATGTCAAGTCTGAAAATGAGGCTTTTGCCAAAGCCTTCTCGGAAACTTTAGCCAAGCAGGTATCCGATTTTTATGTGGATACCAAAAGTAAAAAAGCCCGAATGAATATGGCTATTTTGCAACATCAAACCGACTCTATTCGTGCCGAATTGAATGGTGCGATTACCGGAGTAGCAGTAGCTAATGACAATACTTTTATGCTGAACCCTGCTTTGAATGTGAACCGTGCACCATCTGCGAAACGCCAAGTGGATGTGCAAGCCAATACTGCGATATTAACCGAATTGGTGAAACAAACGGAACTCGCTAAGGTGACCTTACGCAAAGAAACGCCATTAATACAAGTCATTGATCGACCTATTTTACCTTTGCCTAAAGAAAAGTTTGGTAAAGCTAAAGGTTTAGTGGGAGGAGGAATTTTGTCTAGTTTTATAATAATTCTTTTTTTACTTACAAAAAGGATAATAAAACAATTGCTTAGTTAATTAAAAAATTATAATAATGAATTTAGAAAATAAAACAATATTAATAACAGGAGGCACGGGGTCTTTAGGAAAAGCCTTGACTACTCATATTTTTAAGCACCATTCGAACATTAAAAAGTTAATTATCTTATCTAGAGATGAACAAAAACAATTTCAAATGGCGCAGGAATTTCCTGAAAATAAATTTCCTCAAATTAGGTTTTTCTTAGGAGATGTTCGTGATGAACAACGATTGATCAGAGCTTTTCAAGGTGTTGATATTGTAATTCATGCTGCTGCCATGAAACATGTTCATTTAGCCGAATACAATCCAGACGAATGTATCAAAACCAATATTGGTGGAGCGCAAAATGTAATCCATGCAGCATTACAAACTAGCGTGTCTAATGTAGTAGCGCTATCGACAGATAAGGCTTGCGCACCCATTAATTTATATGGCGCTACAAAATTAACATCAGATAAATTATTTGTGGCTGCCAATAATATTAAAGGATCAAATCCTATTAAATTTTCGGTGGTGCGTTATGGAAATGTTATGGGGTCTAATGGTTCTGTAATTCCTTTCTTCATGAAGAAAAAAAGCGAAGGAAAACTACCAATAACGGATAGTGCAATGACTCGTTTTAATATCTCTTTGCAAGGTGGTGTTGATATGGTGATGCACGCCATGGAACATGCTTGGGGAGGTGAAATTTTTATTCCTAAAATTCCTTCGTATCGAATTACAGATGTAGCTACTGCAGTAGCGCCTGAGTGTGAACAAGTAATTGTTGGTATTCGACCTGGCGAAAAAATACATGAAGAAATGATTACGTCTTCTGATTCTTTTTATACCTATGATCTAGGTAAATATTATACTATTCTACCTTCAGTTCCTAATTTTAAGATAAATGATTTTATCACTTCATTTGGGGCTAAAAAGGTAGTGGAAGGATTTAACTATGATTCAGGAACTAATACTGAATGGGAGACAATAGAGAGTTTAAGAACACTCATAAAGGAACATGTAGATTCAAATTTCGAATAAATGAATAATACCATCATCCCTTACGGCAAACAAAATATTACAAAAGAGGATATTGAGGTAGTCATTGCAGCACTGCAATCAGATTATCTTACTCAAGGACCTAGAATTAAGGAGTTTGAAGAACATTTTGCAAACTATGTAGGGAGCAAATATGCAGTAACAGTTTCTAATGGAACTGCAGCACTACATTTATGCACATTAGCTTTGGGTGTTAAAGAAGGTGATAAGGTTATAACTACGCCCATTACATTTGCCGCTTCAGCTAATTGTGTTCGCTATTGTGGTGGTGAAGTAGTTTTTTCTGATATCAATCCAGATACTTATCTTTTAGATATAGACAAAGTAAAAACATTGTTAGAAAACGCTCCAAAAGGAACCTATAAAGGAATAATACCTGTTGATTTTGCAGGGAGAGCAGTAGATTTAGAGGCATTCAGAAAATTAGCAGATGACTACAATTTATGGATTATAGAAGATGCTTGTCATGCTCCTGGAGGTTATTTTGACGATTCTAAAAGTAACATTCAAAAATGTGGGAATGGTAATTTTGCTGATTTGGCCATTTTTTCATTTCATCCTGTAAAACACATTGCTTGTGGAGAAGGCGGCATGATTACAACCAACGATGAATCTTTATATAAAAAGTTGTTGACATTACGCACACATGGTATTACAAAAAATGAATCGGATTATACTAACTCTATTGAGTTTGCCTGTGGTCAAGAATCCGAAACCGACCAATATCCTGGATGGTATATGGAAATGCAAACTTTAGGATTTAATTATCGGATTACTGATTTTCAGGCTGCCTTAGGAACTAGTCAATTACAAAGAGCAAATGATGGATTAATAAAACGTCGTTCAATTGCTTCAATTTACAATGAAGCATTCGATGGTCAGTCTTTTGTAAAATCTCAATCAGGTGTAATCGATGGACATGCCTATCATTTATACATAATTGAAGTAGAAAATCGTTTGGAATTGTATAATTATTTAAGAGAAAATAAAGTCTTTGCCCAAATTCATTATATACCTTGTCATTTAATGCCTTATTACAAGCAATTTGGTTGGAAAGAAGGCGATTTTCCAAATGCGGAATCTTATTACAAAGGGTGTATAAGTTTACCAATGTATCCAACATTAACTTTGAATGAGCAAAAAATAGTTATAAATAAAATTATTTCATTTTATAATGACTAGTCTTGCAATAATTCCAGCAAGAGGGGGAAGTAAAAGAATACCTAAGAAGAATATAAAAGAATTTTTAGGAAAGCCGATTATAGCTTATTCTATTGAAACGGCAATCTCTTCAGGACTGTTTGACGAGATTATGGTTTCAACTAATGATAATGAAATTGCCGAAATTGCATTGCAATATGGTGCTAAAGTGCCTTTTTTCAGAAGTTTAGAAAATTCAAGTGATGTAGCAACAACATATGAAGTAATTGAGGAAGTATTATTTAAATATAAACAATCAGGACTTGAATTTGATTTTGTATGTTGTTTGTATCCATGTGCTCCATTTATAACAAATTTCATTTTAAAAGATGCTTTTTGGAAATTAACAAATCAGTTATATGATTTAGTTTTTCCAATTACAAAGTTTTCATCGCCTATTCAAAGAGCAATTAGAATTGAAAATAATAAAGTAAAGTTTGTAAATCCAGAATACATTAGCTTTAGAACACAAGATTTTGAAAAAAAATATTTTGATTCTGGTCAATTTTATTTTTTTAAACCCGATATAATATTAAATGCAAAGACAATTATTGTAGAAAATTCAGGATTTATTATTCTGGATAAGAATAATGTTGAAGATATTGATGAGATTGAAGACTGGTTAGCTGCTGAATCAAAGTATAAAATAATTCATAAAATTTGATAATGAAAAAATTAATACTTGGGACAGTTCAAATGGGACTTGACTATGGGATTAATAATAGTTTTGGAAAGATTTCAATTGAAGAAAGTCATCAAATTTTATTAAAAGCTCACATATCTGGAATTACAACTTTAGATACTGCGGAAGTTTATGGGAATGCTCACAAGGTAATTGGTGTATTTCATAAAAATAACCCAGACTATAAGTTTAATATTGTTACAAAAGTTCCTCATAATATTGAATCAAATTCAATTGAAATTAAGGTTAAAGAGTACTTAGCAGATTTAGAGGTAAATTGTTTAGATGTACTAATGTTCCATTCATTCGAATCATTTATTAATAATTCTACAGCAATTGATGTTTTAGTTGATTTAAAATTAAAAGGATATATTAATCATATTGGTGTTTCGGTCTATACCAATGACCAAATAGAATATTTATTAAATGAAGATGAAATATCGGTAGTTCAATTACCATTTAATTTGCTTGATAATATTAGTATTAGAGGTACTTTGATTGAACAACTTAAAGCAAAAGGAAAAATTATTCACACAAGATCTGCTTTTCTTCAAGGATTGTTTTTTAAGAAAACTAGTGATAAGAATAAAATTGTTCAGAAATTAAAATCTGAATTGGAAATCTTGAATCAAATAGTTGAACAATCTAATTGTTCAATGGAAGAATTAGCGTTATCTTATTGTTTGTTTCAAAAAAATATAGATAATGTGATTATTGGAGTTGACTCTGAAGATCATTTAATTACGAATATCAAAGCTTCTACATATAAAATTGAAGAAGATACAATACTGAAAATAAATAACATTAAGACTAAAGATTTGGACTTATTAAATCCATCCTTATGGTAAGCAATACAATTTTAATAACACAGGCTAGATCTGGAAGTACCCGATTGCCTGGAAAAGTGTTGAAAGAAATAGGAGGAAAATCACTTCTTCAAATACACATAGAACGATTAAAAAAATGCAAAACAATTTCTGAAATAATTGTTGCGACTACCATTAAGGATGAAGATCAAGTTATTTACAATAAAGTTATAGAATGGGGCTTTAGTGCTTCAAAAGGATCTGAGACAGATGTATTGGATCGATTTTATCAATCAGTTAAAGATAAAAAAGCGGATTGGATAGTTAGAGTAACTTCTGATTGTCCATTGATAGATCCAGAATTAGTAGATAAGGTAATTGATTTTGTTCGTAATAACAATAAAGATTATGGGGCGAATATTTTAGTGGAAAATTTTCCCGATGGACAAGATATAGAAGTCTTTAAATTTTCGGCTTTAGAATCTGCCTGGAAAAATGCAAAATTAGTATCAGAACGAGAACATGTAACTCCTTATATTAGAAACAATTCAGATTTTAAAGGAGGAAGTTTGTTCTCAGCAATAAATTACACTTGTGATTTTGATTATTCAAAAATAAGAATGACAGTTGACGAAAGTAGAGATTTTGAATTGATAAAGATATTAATTACCGATTTAGGGACTGACAAAACTTGGTTAGAATATACGAATTATATTATTCAAAATAATTTAACTGAAATAAACGATTCAATTATTAGAAATGAGGGGCTTTTAAAGTCGCAAAAAAATGATAACTAATGGGAACAGGACAAGAATTATATAAAAAAGCTAAAACGTTGATTCCTGGTGGAACAATGTTGTTATCCAAAAGACCAGAAATGTTTTTACCGGAACAATGGCCTTCATACTTTTCTAAAGCCAAAGGCTGTTCGGTTTGGGATTTGGATGGAAAAGAATTAATAGACATGTCCATTATGGGTATTGGAACCAATACACTAGGATATGGTAATGATGAGGTCGATGCTGCTGTTATGGAAACTGTAAAAAAAGGGAATATGAGTACCTTAAATTGTCCTGAAGAAGTTTATCTGGCGGAAAAATTAATAGAAATCAATCCATGGGCTGATATGGTGCGTTTTGCTCGAAGTGGCGGGGAAGCAAACTCTATAGCAATACGAATAGCACGTGCTGCTTCAGGAAGAGATAAAGTAGCCATTTGTGGCTATCATGGTTGGCACGATTGGTATCTGTCTGCTAATCATAATGGAGGTGACGATTTATCAAGTCATTTATTAGGCGGATTAAGTCCAAATGGAGTTCCGAAAAATTTAAAAAACACAGTTTATCCGTTTAATTATAATAATTTCGAAGAATTACTGTCTATTGTTGATACTAATGAAATTGGTGTTATCAAGATGGAAGTGGTAAGAAATTTTGGTCCCGAAGATAATTTTTTACATAAAGTTAGAAAATTGGCTACAGAGCGAAATATTGTACTCATTTTTGATGAATGTACCTCTGGTTTTAGAGAAACATTTGGAGGCATTTACCAAAAATACGGTGTAGAACCCGATATGGCAATGTATGGTAAAACAATTGGTAATGGTTATGCTTTAACGGCAGTAGTAGGTAAAAAATCAGTGATGGAAGCCGCTCAAAAAACGTTTATAAGTAGTACTTTTTGGACAGAACGAATAGGTCCTACAGCAGCTTTAGCTACATTAAAAGTTATGCAAGAAATTAAATCTTGGGAAATTATTACCGCAATTGGGAATACCATGCGTAAAGGATGGCAACAATTGGCTGATGAACATAATCTAAAAATTACAATTTCGGGAATACCCTCTTTGAGTACCTATAGTTTTAATAGCGATAAAGCATTAGAATATAAAACGTTTATAGCGCAAGAAATGCTTGTCAAAGGATATTTAGCCAGCACTAACTTTTATGCATCTACATCTCATAATGAAGAGAATTTAAAAGTATATTTTGAAGCACTAAATGATGTTTATTCCATTATTTCGGATTGCGAAAAAGGCATAAAAAACATTGATGTATTATTAAAAGGACCTGTTTGCCATGCAGGATTCAAAAGACTAAATTAATTAATGAAATCATATTCTGTTTTAAAAAAGCAAGTCTTTTCAGATGAAATTTATTCTATCGTTCCAATTCGATACGAGGACCGATTGAATATTATGAAATGGCGTAATGAACAAGTTTATCATTTGCGACAGAATAAACCACTTACAACAGTAGATCAAGAATATTATTTTTCCAATGTAATAGCAAGTCTTTTTGAACAAGAAAAACCAAATCAGATCTTATTTTCATTTTTAGAAAATGGTAAATGTATAGGTTATGGAGGATTAGTTCATATTAATTGGATTGATAAAAATGCAGAGATCTCGTTTATTATGGCTACTGAATTAGAAAAAAATAGTTTTCAGAAACATTGGATGACTTATCTTAAATTAGTTGAAGAATTGGCTTTTGAAGAGCTTAATTTACATAAAATTTACACGTATGCATTTGATCTTAGACAGCATTTATACCCTGTGTTAGCAGCGTCAGGTTTTCGCGAAGAAGCTCGTCTCAAGGAACATTGCTACTTTAATGGTAGCTACTTTGACGTTGTGATTAATTCTAAAATAAATGAATATGCTTAATTTAAGAAAGCCTACGATTAAAGATATGGAAATGTATTTTTCCTGGGCTAATGATCCTGGAGTAAGGGAACAGTCTTATAATTCTAGTATTATAGATTTAGAAAATCATAAACAATGGTTTGAATCGGCAATAAATAATGAAGAATATTTTATGTGCATTTTTCAAAACTCAGCCGGAGAAGATATTGGGCAAGTACGGATTCAAAAAAAAACAAATAAAGAGGCACTTATTGGTATTTCTATAGATTTAAATCATAGAGGTAAAGGATATGCAAAAGAAATATTGGTACTTGCCACAGATTTATTTTTAAAGTATAATCATGGGTTTATAATAAATGCTTATATTAAAGAAGGTAATTTGAGTTCCAAATTAGCTTTTGAAAATGCGGGTTTTAATTTTATAGAAATGATTGAATATGAAAATTTTAAAAGTTATCATTTTATTAAAAAATAAATAATGAGGATACAAAATTTCGAAATAAATAATAACAGTCCGGTTTTTATAATTGCGGAGCTATCAGCTAATCATAATGGGAGTTTAGAAACTGCTATTGAAACAATTCATGCTGCTAAACGTGCAGGTGCTGATTGCATTAAATTACAAACCTATACTGCAGATACTATTACTATTGATAGTGACAAAGAGGATTTCTTGATAAAAGGAACTATTTGGGAAGGTAAAAATTTATATCAATTATACCAAGAAGCCTATACGCCTTGGGAGTGGCATGAAGAAATTTTTAGAGTTGCAAAAGAAGAAGGATTAATTTGTTTTTCTTCTCCTTTTGATAAAACGGCAGTAGATTTTTTAGAAAATCTTGATGTACCAGCCTATAAAATTGCTTCTTTTGAAATTACTGACATTCCTTTGATTGAGTATGTAGCTTCTAAAGGAAAACCAATCATTATATCTACTGGTATTGCAGAGTTGGAAGATATAGAATTAGCACTTGATGCTTGCAAAAGAATGGGTAATAATGACATTGCTTTGTTAAAGTGTACCTCTAGTTATCCTGCTCCAATCAATGAAGCTAATATGGTTATGGTAAAAGATTTGGCAGACCGTTTTAGTGTAATTAGTGGTTTGTCAGACCATACCATGGGAGCAACAGTCCCCGTTGTAGCTACTTGTTTTGGTGCTAAAATCATCGAAAAACATTTTATATTAGACCGATCAATCGGTGGTCCAGACGCTTCTTTTTCTATGAATGAAGAAGAGTTTACTTCAATGGTAAAAGCAGTTCGTGAAGCCGAAAGAGCAATTGGGTTAGTTGATTATACCTTGACAGAAAAACAAGCTAAAGGAAAAGATTTTTCTAGATCATTGTATGTGGTTGAAGATATGAAAGCAGGGGAAGTTATAACAGAAAAAAATGTGAAATCCATCCGTCCAGGTTATGGTTTACATCCAAAGCATCTTTCTGAAATAATTGGAAAAAAGTTTAAACAAGATTTAGATAAAGGGAGTCGCCTTTCATTTGAATTAATAAATTAATAAATTATATATGATTGCAATCATCTTAGCTGCAGGTTATGGAAATAGAATGCGCCCGTTAACAGATAACGAACACAAAACTTTATTAAAAATAAATGGTATTACAATAATTGATAATATTATTGAATCACTTCTGGCAAATTCAGTATACAATATTGTTGTAGTTACTGGATATAGATCTGATGAGTTGAAAAAATATTTATTAGATAATTATAAGAATGTCAATTTTCAATTTGTAAATAATAAAGATTATAAAACTACTAATAACATATCTTCATTATCATTAGCATTTAAAAACATAAATATTAATTCTGATATTATCTTAATCGAATCAGATTTAATTTATGATCATAAAATAATACGTAATCTAATAGATGATTCAAATAAAAATGTTGCTTTAGTGGCTAAGTATAATTCAGGAATGGATGGTACAGTTGTAAAAATTGGATCAAAAAATAAAATTACAGAAGTAATACCTCCTCATCTCCAAGATTCTAATTTTTCATTTACAGACAAATATAAAACTTTAAATATCTATAAATTTTCTGGGGAATTTACTAATAGTATTTTTTCAAAATTACTTAATTATTACTCTGAAGTTATTGATGATAATTGTTATTACGAACTAGTTCTTGGGATTTTAATTTATATGCAAAAAGAGGACATTTATTCTCTTGTTGTTGATAATAAAGATTGGATTGAAGTAGATGATACTAATGACATTAGAATAGCTGAATATAAATTTGCCAAAAATCAAAAAAAAGAAGTTTTAGGGAATGCCTGGGGTGGATATTGGAATTATGATATAATTGACTTTTCATTTATAAGAAACATGTATTTCCCAACTCCTTCAATGATAGCAGATGTTAAAAATAATATAGAGGAGCTAATTTGGAATTATGGTTCTTCTAATAAAATTTTTAACCAGAAACTTTCCTATTATTTATTAAAAGATGAAAATAAATTATGTGCATTAAATGGAGCGGCGCAGATTTATCCGTTCATTAAAAATAAATATTCAGATATGAATGTTTTAATTCCAAATCCTACTTTTGGGGAATACGAAAAAATTTTTAACAAAAAACAGTATTATAAAGATGATGGAAGATTTAACTTTAGTGAGATTTCAGAAAAAATCGATGATAATGACATAATAGTATTTGTTAACCCTAATAACCCAACTGGGACTTTTGTAGAATCATACAAAATTTATGAATTAATAAAAAAATATCCTAATAAATTTTTTATTATTGATGAGTCTTTTATTGATTTCTCAAATTCAATATCCATTTCTGAAATTCCGCAGGCTATAACTTTAAATAATTTTTTAATTGTAAAAAGTATGAGTAAAAGTCATGGATTTCCTGGTGTTAGATTAGGATATGTATTCTCTAATAATTTAGACTTAATTAATGAAATTAATGCATCTTTGCCTGTTTGGAATTACAATTCGTTTGCGGAATATTTTTTAGAAATTATGCTGAAGTATAGAAATCAATTTAAAATATCAATTGATAAAACTATTGAAGACCGAAATGAATTTATAAAAAACATGAAATCTCAAAATTGGGTTAAAAATGTTTTTGAAAGTAGTGCAGATTTTATATTAGTAGAAACGAATAAAGAAGTAGTAAATTTAATAAATATACTTCTAGATGAAGATTCAATATATATAAGAGATATAAGTTCAAAGTTTAATAATGGTAAAACATATTTCAGATTTGCCGTAAGAACATTTAAAGAAAACAAATTAATGATAGAAGCAATTAGTAGAAATTTTGAGAAGTTGTATAATGTATAGTGACAAGTGGTTTAAAATATCAGATAATGTTAATCTCACTATACCGATAGTTAAGAGAAATAATGTGTATTCTGAAATATTTGAAATTGTCAAATTCTTAAATAATTTTAAATCTTGTAATTATTTTTTTAGTTGTGGAACTGCTTTAGGTTTAGTTAGAGAAGGTAGGTTATTAGATTGGGACACAGATGTTGACATTGACATTATTGAACCTACTGATATTTTGATTAATGATATAATTATTCAAATGCAGTCTTTAGGATATTCTTATCTAAGAATTCTGAAGAGTAAAAAAAGATATTCACAGGTAGTTTTTATTAAAGAACCATATCATTCTATTGATTTTTGTTTTTGGTATAAAGACAATAATAGTTTTATAAATGATGTTCCTGAAACGCAAATTTTTAAAAGGTCACATCCATTAAAAATATATAAAGAATTTAAAACACTTAATATTCAAAATGTAGATTTTAAAATTCCACATGACACCAATTCGTATTTTGAATTACTATATGGTCAAGATTGGCAAACTCCTAAAAAATATAAAAATTGGCTTAAAAATGCTAATGATTTGAAATTAGACGTCTCATTATCAAGAGTTTTTTTTAAAACTATTTGGAAATTTTCAAATATTATAAGTAGAGTTAAAAAAAAATTCACGTTAAAATTTTAAATGAAACTAAATAAATTACTAATACTTATTAAGAGATATATTAATAATACAAGTAAAAATGTATTAATATATGTTTTTACTAGTGTTTTAACTGGAGGAGTAAGCATCTTTTTGACAACATTTCTTGTAAACCATTTAAGTCAAAATGATTATGGACAATTGGAAGCATTTCTATCTGTTTCGTCGTTGCTTACGTCTCTAATTATGTTTGGAGGTAGTACTTTTGTTATACATTATTATAGTTCTTCAAGTTTAAAAAATGAATACGAATATTCTATTTCGTTAGTTTTTTTTAATACACTGCTTCTTTTTATAATAGGTTTTCCTTTATTAATAATAATGGAAGATAATTTTGTTTTTTTTGGTGTTTTAGCCCTATTTTATTCAAGTTTAAATGCAGTTTATAATATTATTTTAACTAGTTATCAATTAGAAAGTAAAGCGAGTAATTATGCTAAAGTAAATGTGTTATTTTCATTAGTATCAGTTTTTTTAACTATAGTAATTCAGCATTATTTTAACCATTATTTTAGCAGGGTGTTTTCACTGATTCTAGTGATTTTAATTCTATTAACCTTTATGGGTAAGCCTTTTATTATTGCTAAAATAAAGAATAATATTTTTATGCTTGGTAATTTAATAAAAGGTTATAAAGTTGGTTTGCCACTCGCAATAGGTCAAGTTTCCTCATGGGTACTTGAAAAATTTGATAGATTAATTATAATTTCATTATTAGGACCATCTCTATTAGCAGTTTATGGATTAGGCTATCAATTTGGAATGTTAATGTTGCTTTTTCAATCTGCAATATCAAAAGCATGGGTTCCATATCTTCAAAAAAAAATAGAATTAAATGATCGTAGAACAATTAAAAGTACAATTAGAAAAATATCATTTGTATATTTTCTTGCAGTTTTTTTAATTAGTTTTTCAGGATATATTTATATAAATTATTTTATTGATAGAAGTTATAATGGTTCTATATATATAGTTCCTTTTGTAACTATGGGGTATGCGTTTGATGGTGTTTGGAAATTATATAATTCTATTTTGATTGTTGAGAAAAATTATAAATTATATACTAAACAAGTTATAATTATTGGAATTTTAAATATGTGTTTGACTTATATTTTTGTTAATACTTTTGGAATACTAGGCGCTGCATTTTCTACTTTATTATCTTTTTTTATAGGTTTTGCCTGGAATTATATATACTTAAGTTATAATGTAAATTGGTTTGAAAAACTAGAAAATTAAATGGTTAAAAAAAAATATATATTAACTGAAGGAATGTATGGGGATACTGCAATAATTGCTTTTATTGCCTCGTTAGCTATTAAATTTAAGGGAGACAATCAAAAAATCATAAGTATTCAAATACCTAGTTCTGCAAATTTTGATAATGAATTGAGCAATAAAGGTATAATTGTTTATAGATGGAGAACGGTTTTGTTTGGCTTTATTTATAGTTTTTATTATTTACCGTATTTGTTCTTTAACTTAATTGTAAAAAATCACAATAATATTTATAATGTTTTCAAACATGAAAATGTCGATTTTTCAAGTGAATTTAAAGATACTTTATCTGTAAAATATGGAATTTTTTGGGAACGAAAAAACATATTTATTTTAACCTTAATTATTTTTTATGAGTTATTAATATTTAAGGCGATTTTAAATTTTGTAAAAAAAAGAAACGATATTATTGATCTAATTATTATCGGCGATACGGCATACAGATATGGTTATTTTTCAAAGTTGTCTTCAAAATTCTCAATTCCAATTATATGTAATATAGATTTGAATTCAATTTATATGAATTATTATCCAAATGGATATGTATTTGAGGTAAATAGACCAATTAGTAGATTTTCTTTAGAGGAGATAAAAACCAATAATCTAGACTATAAAAATTCCATCGATAAATATTTCAATAACAGAACAAACGGCACTATTGTTCAGCATGATGTTAAATTAGCATATAATTTAGAATCCAAAAATGATGTTAACAGTTTATTAAAAAATAAAGAAAAAAAAATTATTGTTAGCGTTTTTGCACATATTTTTTCTGATGCACCTAGAAATATTCCAGGACTTTTATTTGAAGATTTTTACACTTGGTTTGTTGAGACTATTAAATCTTTAAGTAAAAATGATAATGTATATGTGTTAATTAAAGAACACCCATCTGTTAGTCTGTATTTTGGAGAAAAGGGACTTGTTAGAGATATTTTAGATACAGAATTTCCTTTATTTAAAGATTATGTTATTTTAGAGAATTATATACCAACAGATATAATTTCAATTTCCGATTTTGTAATTACAGCTTCAGGTACAATCGGTTTAGAAGCTATTTATTATAATAAGAATGTAATTGTTGCTGCAGATACACCATATTCAGGATTAGGTTTGACCTTAGATTTTAATACAGGATTGGAATATTGTAATTATCTTGAATTATTAAATAAGTCATTGTGCGATAAAATTAAATTTGATAATGCTCAATTAATATCATTTATATATTTTATATTGTTAAACAATAGGGATTTATATAGGGATTTTCCACTTAAGTCTTATGTTCGCGGGGAAGATTTTAATATTTCAGAATTGATTTTTGATAATTTGATTAATTATGTTAATTATGATTCAAAATTCTGTAGAGATTTGGAATATATGTTTAATTCAAATAAATCTTTCTTTATTCCTAAAATTGAGTTATGGTAACAATAATTTCGAATAATCATAAGTTTAAATATACCGTTATAACTTCTACCTTTAATTGTGGTAAAGATATTGTTACAACTGCGAACTCTATAAGAAATCAGAGAAGAACAGATATTCAATGGATAGTTTGCGACGGTAAATCGTCAGATGAAAACTTAAGTTATATAAAAGAATGTTTTGATATTGTATCTGTTTTTATTTCAGAAAAGGATAACGGAATATATGACGCATGGAATAAATCTTTAAAATATATTGAAGGAGAATGGGTTATTTTTTTAGGTGCGGGTGATTTGTTTTATTCGGATGATACTTTGGATTTATTAGAAAACAAAATTAAGAGTTTTGAAGTTAATCCTAAATTAATTTACGGTAAATTACAATTAGTTTCAGAGAAAGGAAAACAAATTAAACTTATTGGACGAGACTGGAATAGTATTAAGGGTAAGTGGGAACATGGAAGGATGATGTTACCCGTTCACCCCGAAGTTTTTCACCATAAATCTCTTTTTAATTTGATTAGTTTTGACACTTCATATAAAATTGCAGGAGATTCCGATTTTTTAATTAAGGCTATAAAAATTTCAGAACCAGTTTTTGTGGATTTAATAATTACTAAAATGCTCTATGGAGGAACTTCCCAACAACCCCATAAATATCGTCAAATAATAAATGAAATTAAAATGTTAAATTTTAATAATAATGTTGAAATACCTTTGTTTAATTCAATTTTATTTCAATTTCGTATTTATTTAAAAAGATTAATTAGTATTTTTATTAGTCCTAATTTTTATAAAAAACTTAGATTAATGTTTAATGTATAAAATAGTTGATTAAATACTAATATGTTTCTTATTTAAAATATGCTATATAACAAATCATTTTTTATTAATTATTCTAGTCTTGATAAATTAGCAAGATATGGAATGTTATTAGGGTTTTGTTTTGATTTGAGTGGACACCTAGGTTTACGAATGTTATTCTCATTTCCTTGTGTTTTATATTTATTATTGAGGAATTTATATACTTTTAAAGATAATTTTTATATTTTCGGATTATTTTTTTTATTAGGAATTTTTCCTTTATTTCAGCTTTTGAAAGGATACGTTTTGTATGATCCAAATGAATTTGTAGTTAGTCAATTTATGTCTACTTTTCAAATGATTTTTTTGTATATATCTTTGAAAAATGTTGATGGGAATAAGTTGTTAAATGAATTTCTTAATTCTATATTTATAGTTCAAATTTGTGTATTAGTTTTATTTTTGGGAGGTTTGTTAGGAAATCCGATTTTGACTTATATTATACATTTTCTTGGTGTGCCATTTAATGGAGGGTATTTTGGTTTTTTGTTAGTAGATGGATACACAGTTCCTCAGATATATTTTAAATCTACCTTATTCTACATTTTTCCTACAATATACTTTTTTTCGGAAAAAAAGTATATTAAAAGCTTGATTTCAATTATTACATTGGTTTTAGCGCTTTCAAAAGCAGGTTCTGTATTAGCATTATTTGGTATTTTAATATTAATAATTAAAAGGAAAAAAATATATGATTTTTTTTTTATTCTAATATTTATTTTATTAATAGGATTCTTTGGGGAAAGTTACTTGAATAATTATTTGGAACTAAAAGATTCATACACCCTTTATGTTAGAGATATGCAAATAAGATGGTTTCAAAATTGGATATTCACAGAACCGATAGATTTTATTTTCGGTATGGGTCTTGGATCTAATGTTAAAATTCCTGGATTTGGTATTGCATCAGCATTAGAGTTGGACCATTTAGATACAATTAGAAAATATGGTTTTTTATGGTTTATAATTATTATAATTATTTTGTTTAAAATAATAATTAAATCATTTTCATTGAAAAATCATTTTGGAATTACAATTGCTTTTATTATGACTTTTATAGGTGTAGGGACAAATCCGTTATTTTTAACATCGCTATTTTTTATAATTACATTTATTATTTACAAGTTAAATCATGAACAGATTAGTTATTAATGAGTATGATTTAGATCACGTTACAGTAAAGAATAATCAGATATGTATTATTACACCTATCTGGAAGGATGAACTAAATAGCAATGAATTGCAGAATATAATGTATTCATTAAATCTAAATCTCGAATATGATCATTTTTTTATTTGTCCAACGAAATTAGATTTATCTTTTTATAAAGACATTTTTATTAAAAGTAATTTTATCTCTTTTGATGATAAATTTTTTGAAAACATAAGAGGGTACAATATTTTGATGCAATCTTCTTTTTTTTATGAGAAATTCAAGAATTATGACCAAATGTTAATTTTGCAAACAGATGCTTTCCTAGTCAAGAATATAGCACCAATTACAAAAACAAATTTTGATTATATTGGCTCTCCTTGGGTAGAGGGTTTAATTTTGCCAAATTATATCTACAAAAATAAGATTATAACAATGGTTTTAAAAAAACTCGGTTTTACTCGAAAATGTCATGTTGGTAATGGAGGACTTTCATTACGGAAAGTAACTACTTTTATAAAGGTATGTAAAGAATATCCTATTATCGATTGGTTAAATGAAGATATGAAGTTTGCTTTATTAGGAGAGAAAGGAAGTCTTATATTAGGAGATTTTGATTATTGTAATGAATGTTTTTTTGAGAAAAATGACAGTAAAATTGAAACACTTCCAGATGTTTTTGGATTTCACGCCTTAGAAAAATACTACCCGAATTTATATTTTAATTTTTTTAGTAATAATTAGATGAAAGTCCTTCAGTTAGTTAAATATTATGATCCTTGTCAAGGAGGAATGGAAACTGTAGTGAAAAATATAGTCGAAGGAATAATTGATAATTCTAATAATATAAATTTTACGGTTTATTCAAACAATCACAGTCGAGATTTTGTTAAATATGTTGTCAAAAAAAACAGAGAAATAATAATAAAAGAAATTACACCTTTTTTTTTAAAAAGCCAGCCTTTAAATTTAAGTTATCCGTCTTTAAGAAAATTAATAAAGGAACATGATATAATTCATCATCACTATCCTTTTCCAAACATGGAATTTACATTGTTACGATATTTCAAGCTAATGAATAATAAAAAATTTATAATTACTTGGCATGCAAACATTAAGAATTCAAGGTGGAGTTGGATTGAACTTATTTATAATCCTTTGATAAAAAAGATTCTAGATAGAGCAGATGCAATAATTGTTACTTCTCCTCAGCTTTATAATGAATCAAATATTCTTAAAAAATATAAAGAAAAAGTACATGTAATACCCTTGAGTTTTGATCCTAAATATACATCAAATAATTCTAAAAAATATCCTGAAGGGAGAAAATTCGAATTGCTTTTTGTTGGTAAATTAAGAAAATATAAAGGTGTAGAGTATTTAATAAAAGCAATTGAAAATTTAGATGTTATATTAAATATTGTGGGAAATGGAGAAGAACTTGGGAATCTAAAATCTTTAGTTGAATCAATTAATGCGGTTGATAAAGTTAAGTTTGTTTTTGATGCGGATGACAAAGAATTAATATATTTATATAAAAAATGCGATTTATTTATTCTCCCTTCAATTAATGAAGCGGAAGCGTTTGGTGTTGTTCAGTTAGAAGCATTGGCTAATGCATTACCTGTTATTAATACAAATTTAAAATCCGGGGTGCCTTTTGTGTCTTTAAACGGATACTCTGGTATTACAGTCGAACCAACAAAATCAAATGAATTGAAAGCTGCAATAGAAAAAATGATTAATAATAAAGAATTATATGAATTATATTCTTTTAACGCATTAGAAAGAGTAAAAGTATTTTCGAGAGAAAAATTGGCTGAAGATTATATGAAAATTTATCAAAAATTATAATGGCTACAATTGCCCTCACTGGAGCTAAAGGATTTGTAGGTGTAAATCTTTTAGAATATTTAAAAGATTTAAATAAAATACAATCTATAAGTGTTCGTTACAACCCAAATCAGACAATTGAATTTAAAGAAAATGTGGTTATTCATTTATCAGGTAAAGCACATGATATAAAAAAAGTTGCTAATCCTCAGGAGTATTACGAAGCTAATTATGAATTAACTAAGCAAGTATTTGACGCTTTTTTGATTTCTGAATGTCAAATTTTTATTTTTATTAGTTCAGTCAAAGCTTTGACAGATAAGGTAAACGGAATAGTAAGTGAAATTCAAATGCCCAATCCTAAAACTCATTATGGAAAATCTAAACTATTAGCAGAGAACTATATTTTATCAAAATCATTACGTCCAAATAAACGAATCTACATATTAAGGCCTTGTATGATTCATGGACCTGGTAACAAAGGTAATTTAAATTCGTTGTATCAATTAGTTACTAAAGGTTTGCCTTGGCCACTGGGTTCCTTTGAGAATCAACGATCGTTTTGTAGTATTGAAAACTTTTGTTTTGTAATAAATGAAATCATAGAAAATACAAATATTCCGTCAGGTGTCTTCAATTTAGCAGATAATTATCCCATTTCTACTAATCGTTTAATTGAGTTGATGGCAATCTCCCAAAATAAAAAAGCAATTATTTATAAAATTCCCAAAATACTTATTGTCACTCTTGCTAAATTAGGAGACTATTTAAAATTCCCCCTTAATTCAGAACGTTTGCAAAAGTTGACAGAAAGTTATGTGGTGAGTAATGAAAAAATAGTAAATGCAATTGGCAAACCACTTCCCATTAGTGCAGAGGAAGGATTAATACAAACGTTAAAATCATTTAATAAAATATAGATTACAACATAAATATGAAAGTAGCCCTAATTACAGGAATTACTGGTCAAGACGGTTCGTACTTGGCTGAATTATTATTAGAAAAAGGATATCAGGTGCATGGAGTGAAAAGAAGGGCGTCTTCCTTCAATACCCAACGTATTGATCATATTTATCAAGACCAACATGAAGCCCATGTTAATTTTAAATTGCATTATGGCGATTTGACTGATTCTACCAATATTATCCGAATTATTCAGGAAGTACAACCCGATGAAATCTATAATTTAGGAGCTATGAGTCATGTGAAAGTGTCGTTTGATTCACCTGAATATGTTGCGAATGTGGATGGTATCGGTACGTTGCGAATCTTAGAAGCGGTTCGTATTTTGGGCTTAGAAATGAAAACTCGTGTGTATCAAGCTTCCACTTCGGAATTGTATGGTGGTTTAGCTGAAAACAAAAATGAAAAAGGCTTGTATGATGAACATTCTCCTTTTTATCCACGGTCGCCTTATGGAGCTGCTAAAATTTATGGTTTTTGGATTACTAAAAATTATAGAGAAGCCTACAATATGTTTGCCTGTAATGGAATATTGTTCAATCACGAATCGCCACGTAGAGGAGAAACTTTTGTAACCCGTAAAATAACCATGGCTACGGCCGCTATTGCATTAGGACAACAAGACTGTTTATATTTAGGAAATCTCGATGCACAACGAGATTGGGGGCATGCCAAAGATTATGTAGAAGCCATGTGGCGTATTTTGCAACAAGAAACTCCAGAAGATTATGTAATTGCGATGGGAGAAACCACTTATGTGCGCGATTTTGTAAGAATGGCATTTGCAGAAGTGGGTATTGAAATTGAATTTAAAGGAGAAGGAGTTAATGAAAAAGGGTATGTAGCATCGTGTAGCAATCCGAATTATCAATTGGAGAAAGGTAAACAAGTCATTGCTGTTGATCCTCAGTATTTCAGACCTACGGAAGTGGATTTATTGATTGGCGATCCAACCAAATCCAAAACACAATTAGGTTGGGTACCTCAATATGATTTAGCTGGTTTAGTAAGTGAGATGGTGACTTCAGATGTAGAACGTGTGAAAAGAGAAATGATGTTACAACAAAATGGCTTCAGAGGCTAAATAAATTTTATGGAAAAATCATCCAAAATATACATTGCAGGTCATCGAGGAATGGTGGGTTCTTCAATTTTGCGAGCTTTAAAAGCTAAAGGGTATAGTAATTTTTTACTAAAGACATCTGCAGAATTGGATTTGAGAAATCAACAAGCAGTAGCCGATTTTTTTGCCCATGAAAAACCAGATTACGTCTTTTTAGCTGCAGCCAAAGTAGGAGGAATTGTTGCTAATAATACCTTTAGAGCCGATTTTATTTATGAAAATATGATGATACAATCCAATGTAATTCATCAAGCCTATTTGAACGGGGTAAAAAAGTTATTGTTTTTGGGCTCTTCTTGTATTTATCCCAAATTAGCGCCTCAACCTTTGAAAGAAGAATACTTGCTAACAGGATTATTAGAACCAACCAATGAACCTTATGCCATAGCAAAAATTGCAGGAATTAAAATGTGTGATGCGTATCGTGAGCAATACGGCTGTAATTTTATCTCAGTCATGCCAACGAATTTATACGGCCCAAATGACAATTACGATTTGAATAATTCTCATGTGTTGCCTGCTTTATTACGAAAATTTATTACGGCTAAAAATGAAGGAGCAACTTCGGTAACTATTTGGGGTACTGGTAGTCCATTGCGAGAGTTTTTGTATGCAGATGATTTAGCAGCAGCTTGCTTGTTCTTAATGGACAATCACAATGAAGCAGGTTTAGTGAATATAGGAGTGGGAGAAGATATTTCAATCTTAGATTTAGCCAAAATGGTGAAACAGATAGTTGGATTTACGGGAGATATTATCACAGATACGACCAAACCCGATGGAACACCTCGTAAGTTGATGGATGTTTCTAAGTTGACTAATCTGGGTTGGAAAGCGTCTATTAGTTTAGAAGAAGGAATTAAAAAAGTATATGAAGAGATAAAAGATCATGATTGGTCTAATTAAATTAAATACATAAATATGATTTTTGAAAAAATACAAAATGAATTAGAAGCGAATCAATTTACCATCGTTTCAAAAGATCACAACCGCCCTTGGGGTGGTTTTTTTGTTATTGCTGAGGAGCAGGCACAGGCTTTTGCTAATCAGTATTTTGATGGTTTAGATGTTTCGACTCTAAAAAGAGGTGGGGCATTAAGTCCAAAGATATTAGTAGTAGCGCCAGAGAAACGATTGTCTTGGCAATACCACCATCGAAGAGCCGAAATTTGGCGTGTCATTCAAGGACAAGCTGGGGTTAAACGAAGTGCTACCGATACAGAAGGAGTTTTACAAATATTAAACGTTGGAGACACTATTACTTTACAACAAGGAGAACGTCATCGTTTAGTAGGTATAGATGATTATGCTGTTATTGCTGAAATTTGGCAACATACCGATGCCAATCATCCTTCTGACGAAGACGATATTGTTCGAGTTCAGGATGATTTTGGAAGATAAGTCGAATTACGAGGTATGACATACGATTTTGAAATGTAACAATTGAACAATTGTTTAATGTGCAAATTAAAATATACTTCCATCTAGTTTTTATAATCAATTAATAATTTAAAAAGCAACTTTGAGCCTTTGCGCCTTAGTGGCAAAAACAAACACCTATATGATTCGCTTTTTTGATTTTATTTTTTCTTTGATTGGACTGCTACTCTTAAGTCCGATACTTTTGGTATTACTAATTATTGGGTATTTTGATACGGGTTCTCCTGTTTTTTGTCAAGAGCGTGTAGGTAAGAACAAGCAACCTTTTCATTTGTATAAGTTGCGTTCCATGCATCTGGATACGAAATCGGTAGCTACGCATTTAGCCAATTATAGTGCAGTGACCAAATACGGTGTTTTTTTACGCAAATCAAAACTGGATGAATTGCCGCAATTATGGAATGTCCTTTTAGGCGATATGAGTTTAGTAGGGCCAAGACCGAATTTATTCAATCAAGAAGAGTTAATTCAAGAACGCGATAGCAGAGGCGTGTACCAAGTAGTCCCTGGTATTACGGGCTTATCACAAATCAATAAAATCGATATGTCCACACCAGAACTCTTAGCCGAGACCGATGCTATAATGACGAGTCAATTTACCGTAACCTTGTATTTTAAATATATTATTATGACGGTCTTTGGCAAAGGCTCCGGAGATAGAATGATTCAAAGTTAGAAGTACGATTTGGGATTTACGAAATACGGAGTGCAATTTGAGAATGTGCTAATTTGAAAATTTAAAAATGTAACAATTTACGATAGGAACAGATTACTTCACTGCGTTCGCAATGACAGACAACCGATAACAGACAACCAATAAAAATGACAATAGAAAATACACCAATACAAGATTTAGTAATCATTAACCCCACCGTATTTGAAGATGCGCGTGGGTATTTTTTTGAGGCCTATAATCAAAATACTTTAGCAGCAGAAGGGATTAACATCAAGTTTGTGCAGGACAACCAGTCGTTTTCCAAACGGGGTACTTTGAGAGGATTGCATTATCAAAATCCACCTTTTGCTCAAACTAAATTGGTGCGAGTATTACAAGGAGAAATCATCGATGTAGCGGTAGATATAAGAAAGCAATCGCCTACCTATGGACAGCATTTTGCCATTACGTTATCCGCCGAGAACAAAAAACAATTGTTGATTCCGCATGGTTTTGCCCACGGTTTTTCGGTTATTAGTGAAACGGCTGTTGTACTATACAAATGCGATCAGTTTTATAACAAGGAAAGTGAAGGCGGGATTCGTTTTGACGATCCGAGTTTGAACATCGACTGGGGCATGGACTTAGCAGCCGCTATTGTGTCCGATAAGGATTTGGTATTGCCGGGGATAGAGGGGTGTAATAGTCAATTTTAAGAGGTACGATTTACGATATAAGAAGTGTTCAGTGTTCAGATATAAGTGTTCAGTTGATTTGACTTAAACAAATTGAATTAGGAATTATTAATCACGTCCCAAGGCGAAGCTGAATGGAGCAAATTAAGAAGTTCGATATTCAAAATTCAAAATTTCATGTTGAATATTCAATAGTAGAACAACGAATGTTGAACATAGTATAAATAACCGATAACTGATAACAAAAAATCTTTGCGCCCTAGCGACTTAGTGGCAATAAATAATGAATAAAAAAATACTAGTAACAGGTGCCAATGGCCAATTGGGTTCTGAATTGAAGGAGTTGTCAAGCCACTATTCGCAGTTCGAATGGGTGTTTGCCGATCGTTCCGTTTTGGATTTGAGTAATTTGGAATCGATATCGAAGGTGTTGAATACTATTCAGCCGCAAATTATTATTAATTGCGCCGCCTATACCGCCGTAGATAAAGCGGAAACAGAAACTGAATTAGCGGAGGTGTTGAATCACCAAGCGGTGGGTATTTTGTCACAATGGAGTGCCAACCACGATTGTCGTTTGGTTCACGTTTCTACCGATTATGTGTTTGATGGGAATTCGAATGTGGCTTTAACCGAAGAGGCGCCAACAGGACCAATCAACGTCTATGGACAAACTAAATTAGCCGGAGAACAAGCATGTCTTCGAGAAAATCCCAATGCAATTGTTGTTCGTACTTCTTGGGTGTATTCGCGTTTTGGGAATAATTTTGTCAAAACGATGGCTCGCTTGATGCAGGAACGTGAAAGTTTGAATGTGGTCAACGATCAAATAGGCAGTCCCACTTATGCCGCCGATTTGGCGCAAGCGATTCTAACCATAATCACGCATCCGCATTGGCAAGCAGGAATCTATCACTTTTCTAACGAAGGGGAAATCAGTTGGTACGAATTTGCTGTATACATTCAAGAAATTGGTGGTTTCGATTGTGCCCTATCTGGTATTCCATCATCTGATTATCCTACGCCAGCCCAACGACCGCATTATTCCTTATTGGACAAATCCAAAATTACGACTACTTTTGGGGTGGTGGTGCCGGGATATCGAGAGAGTTTAGAAAGATGTATGAGATTGTTACGAATTGAAGCGAATTGATATGAATTGACACGAATTAGGGGAATTTAATTTACCTAATTTCTTAATCGTTCTTAATAAACTTAGTGCCCTAGCGACTTAGTGGCAATAAAATATATAAAATGAAAAAAATACTAATCACCGGCGGAGCCGGATTTATTGGGTCTCATGTGGTGAGACGATTTGTGAATCAGTATCCGAATTATGAAATTTATAATTTAGATGCCTTGACCTATGCGGGGAATTTAGAAAACATTGCCGATATTGAAAAGGCGCCTAACTATACTTTTGTTAAAGGGGATATTGTTGACGCTCCATTTATCGATGCCTTGTTTGCGGAACATCAATTTGATGGGGTCTTGCATTTGGCAGCCGAATCGCATGTGGATCGTTCGATTACCGATCCGTTAGCTTTTGTGAAAACGAATGTCATTGGGACCATGAATTTACTGAATGCGGCCAAAACGATTTGGAAAGACC
>CAZOHO010000006.1:0-24894 GCA_964579755.1 uncultured Flavobacterium sp. | reverse complement strand
AAATTATTATAATCAATTGAGAATGAACCAAGCCGTAAGTGGATTTTCTAAATTATCCAAAGAAGAAAAAATAGCCTGGATTGCCCAAACCTATTTTTCAACTCCAAAAGATGCTATTCAATTATTGAAAAACTATTGGAATTCAGATGAAAAAATCCAAAAACTACACGACGAATTCATCGAAAATACGATTTCTAATTTCTACATTCCTTTGGGTGTTGCGCCTAATTTTCTAATCAACGGAAAATACAAAACCATTCCGATGGCTATCGAAGAAAGTTCGGTAGTGGCAGCCGCTTCCAAAGCCGCTAAATTTTGGTCTACTCGTGGTGGATTTACCACCCGTGTAATTGACACGGAGAAAATAGGTCAAGTACATTTCATTTTCAAAGGGGAAGCTGAAAAATTACACACTTTCTTTGCTGAAATCAAATCCGTTTTATTTACAGAAACCGCGAGCATTACTAAAAACATGCAAGCTCGTGGCGGTGGTATCCTAGATATTGTTTTAAAAGACAAAACCGATTTAATTCCAAATTATTTTCAGCTTCATGTGAGTTTTGAGACTAAAGACAGTATGGGAGCTAATTTTATCAATTCGTGTTTGGAGCAATTTGCCAAAACCTTAAAAGAAAAAGCTAACCAATACGATTTGTTCTCGGAAACCGAAAAAGACATTCAAATCGTAATGAGCATTTTGTCTAATTACGTTCCCAATTGCATAGTTCGTGCCGAAGTTTCGTGCCCGATTGCCGACTTAGAAGAAAAACACATCCCGAATCCACAGGAGTTTGCCGAGAAATTTGTGCAAGCGGTTCGTATAGCCGAAGTAGAACCTTTCCGTGCCGTAACTCACAACAAAGGGATTATGAATGGAATTGATGCAGTAGTATTGGCAACCGGAAATGATTTTAGAGCCATCGAAGCAGGCGTTCATGCTTATGCATCTCGCAACGGACAGTATTCTAGTTTATCGCATGCCAAAATAGAAAATGGTGTTTTTAGCTTTTGGATGGAAATTCCCTTGGCTTTAGGTACTGTCGGCGGATTGACTTCTTTGCATCCATTGGTAAAATTATCTTTGGAAATGCTCGAAAAACCTTCTGCTCAAGAGTTGATGCAAATTGTAGCGGTAGCAGGTTTAGCGCAAAATTTTGCTGCCCTGCGTTCGTTAACTACGACAGGAATACAAGACGGACACATGAAAATGCATTTGAATAATATATTAAATCAATTTGACGCAACGGAAGATGAACGCGTGGCAATTAGAAAACACTTCAAACACCAAACCGTTTCGCATAGTGCGGTGGTCGATTTGATGAAACAACTGAGAAACTAATTAGCATGCAACAGAACTTCTACAGTAACGGAAAATTGTTAATCACAGGAGAATACCTCATTTTGGATGGTGCCAAAGGATTGGCTTTGCCCACTAAAATGGGACAAAATCTTATTGTGGAAGATACAAGTACAGGTGCTATTCATTGGAAAAGTTATGATTTTAATGGAAGTGTTTGGTTTGAAGATACTCTCTCGTTTGAAGAAATTCAAGACAATAACACTACTCCCGAATCAGTCAAAACCACACTCATCAAAATTTTGCAGGTCGCTGATGCGATGAATCCCGATGTATTTTCTAATTCAGGAGGTCTTAGCATAACTACACAATTGAGTTTTCCACGAAATTGGGGTTTAGGGAGTTCGTCAACCTTGATTAATAATATCGCGCAATGGTTTCAAATAAACGCTTTTGAATTGTTGCATCAAAGTTTTGGTGGCAGCGGCTATGATATTGCCTGTGCGCAAAACAACAATCCTATTACTTATTCTATTGCAAATGGGAAACCCAAAGTAGAAAAAGTAGCTTTTAAACCTGAATTTAGTCAAAACCTCTATTTTGTGTATTTGAACCAAAAGCGCAATAGTAAATCGGCCATAGCGGAATATCATTCCAATAAAACCTCCCAATTATCGAACTATATTGCTACGATTGATTCCTTAACTCAAGACATTCTTGCCGCAAAGAACATTGAAATTTTTGCGCAATTACTACACCAACACGAAAGCGTTTTAAGTGCGCTTTTAAAAACAGAAACAGTGAAAAATACCTTATTCCCAGACTTCGAAGGTGCTATAAAAAGTTTAGGCGCTTGGGGTGGCGATTTTGTTTTGGCAGTTTCAAAAGAAAACCCAAAACCGTATTTTGTTGCCAAAGGATATGAAACGGTGATTCCGTATTCAGAAATGATTTTGTGATTTTTAAAAACTACGATTTCTTAATCACTTTCAAATCTTTAAAATAACCGATAGTGCCTATTTCTACCCAAAGAGCAACGCTTCCCTTTTTAGAAGTTCCAAGCATTTTTTGCACGAAAAAAGAAGGTGCTTTTTGATTATTAATATACAACACCGCTTTTTCGCCTTCAATTTCAACACGCATAGTAATCCATTCGTTCAAGCCAATGTCGGCATAGGTTTCATATACGCCGTTAGCTTCTTTTCGGAGTCGGCTAAAAGTATATCCTGGATAGGAAAAATATTGCACGCTATGATTGCGTCGTAACTGGTCATCAGCTCTACCGTTACTCGGACGAAGATATATTCCTTCAAAGTTTTTATTATCTGAAGCTACACGATAGCCTAAGCCAATAAATCCGCGTGCAGCTGGAAATGGCGAATTCTCCATGATTTGACTAAGGACTTTAACTTCAATTGTCCCATTTTCCATTTCCAAATTAGCAATTTTAACATACGTTGGACCATCTACCGAAGCTTCCACATTAGTACTATCAAACGGAGAAGCAAGTAAATCGCGTTCTACTTGTAAAACAGGAACTCCGCCCATTTGTACAATTTTCGCTTTGGAATTGACTGATTCCATTTCCATTTGATTCCAAGTAAATTTTTGAGCCAATGCTCCTGTAGTTAGAAAAAGGAAACCCAATAAAAGTGATTTATATCGCATAACAAATCTATTTTTCGTTTACAAAAGGAACAATACTTGCCCATGTGGCATTAAAATTAACAATAAAAGCAGGATGTCCAGCATTTGGAATAATCGCTAATTGATAATTCGGAATCCATGACGCAGCTTGCAACACATTTTGAACCGAATTCCCTTCATCTCGGTCACCCGCCATCACTAGAACAGGACATTGAATCGTTCCTAATACTTTTTCGTCAATGGTAAGTTGACCATAACAATTAGCAATTTGTTGAAAAACCTCTTTTAAACGATTCGGCTCTGGCATCAAAGCTTTTTGTTGTTTCCAAAAATCAACATCTAATGCCATTGCTTGGTCAAAATTAAAATTAAAATCACGCAATCCAGGATGCAAAATACCAGCTCCAATAACGATCATTTTCTTTACTCGATCAGGGTATATTGACCCAAATTTGTAAGCCGTATAACCGCCATCGCTAAATCCAAGAAGCATTACTTTTTCTTGAGTAACAGCATCGATAACCGTGCGTACATCATACACTCTTTGTTCTAATGTAAGCGGTTCAGTCCCAATTTCTGATTTTCCATGACCACGAGTAGAAACAGCTATTACCTGAAAACTTACAGACAAACTATCGATGATTTTTGCCAATTCTACCGTAGAACCAAACATACCTCCGTGTAAAACCACAACAGGTTGTCCTTTACCATATATTTCGTAATAAATTTTGGCATCTTTGACTTGAACATAATGCCCTGCTTTAGGATTGTTTCCATATGGGATGGGGTGTGCGGGAACATCTTTACTTTGCATAAAATGGCGAAGTGGTTGTTGCGCCCAAATGGTATTGCAACACAGAACAAAAACTAAAAATACTAATGCTAACTTTTTCATAAGTTATTACCTTAATTCGTTTTATAAAATAAGCCTGCACCATAAGATGTTCCTAAGGTAGCTGGTTTTAGTTGTAAATAATAACGGCTAGTTTGATCTTCTTCAATGTCTAAACCACCTGTTTTTAAAATTTTAAAATCAGAAGTAAACTTCAATTTATTAGGATCAGCTGCAACTCCAAAATCTTGTGGTCCACCACCTTTGTTGACTAATTGATTGTAACCAATTAACAAAGAATTTTGAATGTTGTAGGCATTTTTGGCTTCTTTATCCAGAACCCATAACACATTAGTACCACTAACTACATTATTATAAAATTTAAAATCCTCGGTAGTTGACCATGTCCATACTGCTGCACCATAAATATTTAAAATTAAATTATGGTGTAAGGCTGATCTCTCCGCAGGTGAATTCCACATCACAACCGCATCTTTAACACCATAAAAAACACAATGATCGACTTCCAATTGGTTGCCATTTGCTAAAACTCCTAAGTGATTGGGTAATGCAAATTTATTCCCTAAAAACAAACATTGC
Source organism: uncultured Flavobacterium sp. (assembly GCA_964579755.1). GTDB lineage: Bacteria > Bacteroidota > Bacteroidia > Flavobacteriales > Flavobacteriaceae > Flavobacterium. The sequence goes on along the minus strand of CAZOHO010000006.1, from coordinate 20,518 downwards.
GTAACCCTTAAGTCGGTTAAATTTTTACCTTCCCAAACAATAGGATAATTTCTAATCAAGACACCTTCAGCAGGTTTTTCGTGTACTGGTTCCCCTAAAATTCGTAGCCCCTGTATTGTTACATGACTGCTTTCAACTAATATTCCATAATTAGAGCCTCCTGTTACTTTTTGCTTTTCGTTTTTTTCAACTAAAAAAGGCATTGTAGAAACGATAATAGGCATTGAAGCTGGATTCCAATTTGAATTATCTGGAAGAATTTCGGCGCGAATAATTAAACGATTATGCTCTGAAAATTTCCAATTAACCGGATTAAAAGCTGCTGTTTCAGACAGACCATAAGTCCCCGCATTAAGAATCACTTCAACCGAACCTTCACCTACCATTTTATTGACACGTTTTGCCGCTTCTTGCAATGATTGTAAAGGATATTCTTTAGTTCCAATGCCAGCATCTTTACCAATATTAGAATTTACATATACAACAATTTTGTTCCCTTGGGATTGAGAAAAAACAGTAACAAAAGACAGCAATGAAAGAGCTATCCAAATTTTTTTTGAATTTTTCATAGAGTATGATAATTTTGATTAGCCAAATCATCTCGCTAATTATGATTTTCTACAAACTTACATCCTCTTAATGTATATTTGTAACCAACAACTCAAATACTAGTAACCTAGAGGTTACCACAATTTTATGAGATACATCGAAAACCCTTTTGATTGCCCAGTTACTCGAGCCATGTCTATTTTTGGAGGAAAATGGAAACCAATTATTTTGAATTGCATTGGCGAAAGCTCTTTACGATTTGGCAAATTAAACCAATTAATGCCTGCTATTTCAAATAAGGTATTATCTAATGAATTAAAAGAACTCGAATCACTTGGTTTGATTGAACGAAAAGAATCCAAAGAAGATGCTGCTAAAATAGAATACTCTTTATCTGATTCTGGAAAAAGTTTGATGCCAGTACTACACGAAATTGCCAGTTGGGGAAATTCAACTGAGGCTAAAAAGATTGTGTCAGAAATGAATAAATAACACATCAAAATTTAAGAGGCACCAAAGTTAGAGTACTTACACTTCCAGTTTAAACCAAAAAAAAGCCAAGACAATGTCTCGGCTTTTTTTATATTCTATAATTACTGCTTAGTAATTGAACTTGCTTCTATTGTCTTCAATAGTAGCATTGGCTTTCAAAGCAGGAAGAATTCTACCCGCATCCCCTGCAGTTTGTTGTTTTAATTTAGCTACATAAGTAGCGTGGTTTTTCAAGGCTGGTGCTTTTACAGTACTGTTGTTTTTTACTACATATACTCCAGTCACTCCTTCGATTGGCGCAGACACTTTATTAGCAGCTAAGGCAAAAGCTGCTCCTACTACTTTTGGTTCAGCACCTACTAATCCTAATACTGGATTTTCCATAGTAATATTTGCCGCTTGTTCTACTTTAGCGCCTGCTGATTTAGCAATCGCCTCTAATGAAGAACCTGTCATCTTTGCTTTGATTAACTCTGCTTTTTTCTTGTTTTTAAGAATTGGCTCCACATACGCTCTTGCTTGAGAAACCGGAATTAAACCTGAGTCATCAATAGATTTTACTCTAGCAATTACGTGCCCAATGTTAGCCAACTCAAATCTTTTGATTGATCCCACTTTTGCATCCTCTTCAAAAGCCCATCTTACAATAGCTCTTTGATTTCCTAAAGAAGCAAAGTTTTCTTCCATTCCTGTTACTGTTACTGGTGCAGCTACCGTCAATTTCATGTCCTTAGCTAATTTAGCAAAATCTTTATTAGCAGCATCCATTTCAAACTGAGTCGCTTGTGTAAATATTTTATCAGAAGTTACTTCAGAAGGTTCTATTTTTTGAGCAACAGTTGCTAAACGCACACCGTCTTGTTTATCCGTAATTCTGATAATATGGAATCCAAAAGGAGTTTCTACTAGACCCACTTTTCCGATAGCATTTCCAAAAACGAAATCGTTGAATGGTTTCACCATTTCATTCGGACCAAAATAACCTAAATCACCACCTTGTTGCGCAGAAGAATCATCTGAGTTAGAAAACGCCATCATCATGAAACTATCTGGATTGGCATTCACTTGTGCTAAGATAGCTTGTGCTTTTGCCAAAGCTTGTTCTTTAGTTCTTTTCTCTCTTTTATTTGGCACTTGAGTTCCTTCATAACTAATTAAGATATGACTTGCTTTAGCATTTACTCCAGCTCTTTTGCCAAAAGATTTAGAAATACAATAGTAATTTCCAAATTTGTATGGTCCGTAAACGGCTCCAGGAGCTAAGTTAAACAATTGTTCAGCATCAACTGCTGGCAAACTTTTCTTAGCAATATAGGTTGAGTCGTAAGGCACATCTGAATTAGAGTTGACAAAATCAATCGCATTAACCGCTTTTCTAAAACCAGGAACAGTATCGTTCTTAGCTGTCTTAGCATTGTAAACAACACTACCATTTAGCAATGCAATGATTTTAGCTTTAACATCAGCTTCGTCTTGTGCTGAAGCCTTGTCTTCTAGCAAAACGTACTCAATCTCTCTTGATGGATCTGCTTTGTATTTTTTCTCGTTTTTCTTCATGAAATCAACAATCTCAGCATCCGTCACTTTTACTTGACTGTCTTTAATAGTAGAATATAATCCAGCAACATAAGCAAAATTCACTTTGTTGGCTTCCATTTCATATTTCAATTTCCCTTCCGCTTCAGTAGTATACAATCCTGATTTTACCAAAGTGTTATAGATTTGAAATTTAGCATTCAATTCAGCTGATTTCTCTCTTTCTTGTAAAACGGCTGCTTGTTCTGGATTGGCTTTGAAATATTCTTTGAATTTGGCCAAATCGAATAATCCAGCAGCATTTAAAAACAATGGATTGCTTCCAATATTTTGATCTGCTTTCAAAACTTCAATTAAGTGTTTTTCTCCTACTCTCAAGCCTAATTTTTCAAACTCAGAGGTTAATAAAGCAACTGAAACTTCTTGGTCCCAAACTTGATTTGCTGCTTGAGTAGACGTAATTCCTTGACCACTTTTTTCAACATTACTTACTTTAACTCTAAAGTCTTCAAAAGAAATGTCTTTATCATTAATAGTTCCCACATCTTTTGTGTCTTGACCCAATCCACCTTTACCGATAAGATCTTGTATGATAAACGCAAATAAAGCTAGTGCAATCGCACCAATTAATAATGCAGAACGGTTTCTAATTTTTGCTAAAACTGCCATTTTTATTGTAATTAATTTTATATTCAGTTTGCGAAAATACAATTATCTAATTAATAATTATACTAGTAGCGGTTTATTTTGAAAGTTTTTTTGAATTTCTAAAAAAAATCAATCTCTTTGCGCTATTTTCACTATTTCTATTCTGTTTCCTACTTAATTTTATTGTTTTTATGTGCTTCAAATCGTTTGGCATATCGTCTTCTAAATGCAAACAAAAAAAAGGCTAATCCAGCAAAAACTAAAGTTAGTCCAGGATTTTCCGCTGGATCATTCCACTTTACAATAGAGTCAATGACAAGATAGATTCCTAAAACAAGGTATAAATAAGGAGTGTATTTAAGATAGTTCATGTATTTTTTATTTAATCGGCTGAGTCTACTTCGCCTGTTAATCGTTGTGAATTTATTACTTTAAAATCTTTACTAAAATCAATTCCTTGACCGTAAGAAATGCCTTTTGGAGAAATAAATTTAAATTTTCTCTCGGTAAAAAACCAAGCGTTTTTTTGATCGTAATACAGTTGCTGTGTTTCTAATATCTGACCGTCTTCAGAAACGATTTTAACTTTGCCCTGCAAATCAATAATTCCTGTTTGTTTGTAAGAAACTGCATAATTAGAAGTAACTACGGTTTTTTTCGCATTTTTGTCATATAAAGTAACATGAATCCCTCTTGGAAATTCGGTAAACGGAAAATCTACCACAGCATAATCTAGCATTTTTTTACTGATCAAGATCCCTGTAATTCGCCCCGAATCGGTATATTTTAAATTTACTTCATCTGCGTCACTGCTTGGAATAAAATCAGAAAAATTATCTTTTTGAATTTCTTTAAAATTACTTTCACAGCCAATAGCTACCATCACAAATGCAATCGCAACTAAATAACATACGCTATTTTTTATCAAAAAAATCATATCAAATTTAACGGAAACAGAAGTCTAATAGCTTTCAGATATTAATTGAATTTTCGCTTTTCAAACCATTTATCGTTTAACGACAAACTCAGACTAAAATTAGCATAGTTCTCTTGAATCAAATTAGATGAAGTTGTTCCTTTTTTACCTAATTCGAATCCAATATTTACATTAGAAAAAGACCCTGTAACGGGAAATCCTACACCAAGAGTTAAACCAAAATCTTTAATAGATTCTGTATTAACTACCAAACCTGTTTTTTCGTATTTAAGACCGGCTCTATATACTAATCGCTTAGCATAGCTAGTAAAGGAATTGTAATTAGGTATAAAATACCCACCTAAACTGTACTTTTGGTATTTTTCGTAAGATATATTATTAAAAGAATTATAAGTGTTTGCTAAAATTGCAGCGTCCCGTGTACTAAACTGAGCACCTACCAACCATTTTTTTGACTGTCCAACACCTGCTCCAAATGTAATTTTACTCGGTAATTTTAAATTAGCATTTGACACAACATCAGCTGCGGCATCTACAACCGAGGTGTTAAATTGCGCATCGATCAAAACTGTAGAAATGTTACTAGTGTTAGTAGATTTCAAATTGCTTTCAAGCGTATAATCCAAACTACTATATACATTAGTTTTTGCACCAATTTTAGTTTGAAACATCAATCCTGTATTAAAATTAAATCCAGATAGTACAACATCGTTGATTTCTCTAGTTCCAACAGGAATACCTGTCATAAATTCTAAACTAGTGGTAGCAATTTTTCCGAAATTATAATGAACATCAGCACCTAAACTTAAAGACGAAGATATTTTGTAACCTAAACCAAAAAAAACTTTATTAACACCACCTGTACCATTAAATCGTTTACTATTTTGAGTAGCATCTGCCGCAATTGACTCCACTTTATACCCTACCGATGAAAAAGGTATCAAACCAAATCCAACCCCAAGTTTACCCATTGGCAAACCAACAGCTAAATAATCCAATGCAACTCTTTGCACTCCTGCTGAGGCTGAAGTTGTTTTGAGTTGAGTTGTATTAAGACTTCCTCCCAATGCAAAAGTCGTCAACTTTAGATTAGCAAAACTTGCGGGATTGTCCAGATTTAAATGAATACTATCTTGTTCAATTCCTATACCTGCCATTGACCGCATTTCTGTCGTTCCTTTGTATCGAACATCACCAATTCCAAAAAACGAATATGGAGAAGCAGTTCCTTCTTGTGCAAAAGAGACGAATGAAAAAAGCAAACAAGTGCTTACTATAATTTTTTTAATCATTTTTGATTTTATATTGAAAGGTTTGGTTCAAACTCTCCAAAAGAAAATTTGAATTGGCAAATATGGTATTTTTTAATCGTTTAGCCAAAAATTCTGCGTCTCCGCCCGTTAAAATTATGATAAAATTTGGGTAACGACTTTGGTATTCTTCGATGAAGCCATCAATTTCATGTGCCAATCCATTGACAACCCCCGAGTGAATAGAATTAGCCGTTGAATTACCAATAAAATAATCTGGACATTCTGAATCCAAAAGTGGTAATGCTGCAGTGAAGTTATGAAGTGATTGGTAGCGCAAACGCAATCCAGGAGAAATAGCACCTCCTAAATACACATCATCCTGACTAATAAAATCATAGGTGACACAGGTACCTGCATCAATTATTAACCGATTTTGATTTGGATAACGTAAGGTGGCTCCTGCTGACAAAACCATACGATCAATTCCTAAGGTATTTGGTGTAGCATAGGCATTTAAAAATGGAAACGTATCCGAATGTGAAACAAAATGAATGGCAATCCGATTAGAAAAAGCTAAAAAGTCATTTTTATCAAAATTACCCACATTGGCCACCACCAAATCAGAAGCATTAGGGTATTTTAATAAAATACTTTCAATTGCATTTTGCATTGCTCTTGGTTCAGTATGAAATTGCTCTATTAAGGTATCGTTCTCAAAAACAGCACCTTTAATTCGAGTATTCCCAACATCAATAGTTAGAATCATATTGTTTAATTTAACCCCGCGAAGGTACGAATTGATTTTTTTTAATATTTGTTTTGGATAAATTAAAAATGATTCTATATTTGCACCCGCATTAGCAAGGTACCTTAGCTCAGATGGTAGAGCAATGGACTGAAAATCCATGTGTCCCTGGTTCGATCCCTGGAGGTACCACAAAACCCACTCAAACGAGTGGGTTTTTTGTTTTTATACCTCTGACAAAATTAGTTAGTAACTACCCTACCCTCCGCTAGCGCAAGCATCTTGCTCGTGCCTTGAGTAGCTTACATTATATATCGTCCCTACGGGACTTTTTTCAGCTATACAAGGCTTTTATTACCAAGATGCGACTCCTAACGGAGCCTGATTCTGTAAATAAATCTCCTCCGCTGACGCAAGCGTCTCGCTTATGCCTACTAAAAACGATAGCTCCCCTGCTACAGCGCGAAATGAAATTCGACGAAGTCAATCCTTTCGCGTGTGATAACCAAAATAACCATCATCTAAAATCTAGTTTCCCCAAGCACCTACTCTTATCCATTTTTCATTTCAATGATTTTACTATCAATCATTCATTATTCGTCCAATAAAAATAAAGGTTTTGTAATTTTTTCAAAATTTTATTATCAATATCGAATTACTATATTTGCTAATTTATTATATTTATGCAAAATTTATATATATGGAAATTGTATCCTGCCCAAAATGCCAAAATAACCACATTATTAAAAGTGGCATCATCAACAACAAACAAAGGTATTTATGTAAAAAATGTAACTATTTTTTTACTGTAAATAAAATGGGTAAAAAGATAGATGATTATTATGTAACAAAAGCATTGCAATTGTACTTAGAAGGATTGAGTTATCGTGAAATAGAACGCATTATTGGTGTTTCTCATGTTACCATTAGTAATTGGGTAAAAAGCTTTAACATAAAAAAACCATCTCATACTAACTACCACCCTACTTACAAGATATTTAATCATTTAGAATTAGTAGAATACTTAAAAAACAAAGAATTACTGTCTGGAGCCGGAATGATAATTACTGAACTAGGTGATAAATTTATGCTTATAAAATGGGAGCGCTTTAAAGATTAACTATACTACTTTACACTTATATATATAATAATTTTTTTAAACCTAAAAATAATAGAATTTGGCTCTATTAAAACTAACCATTTTACTAACCAAACCAAAAAATTATTATGAAAAAACGTTATTTACTCCTTTTAGTTGCAGTAGCTTCTTTTAAAGGATATTCACAAACACCCGCCGCACCTGCAGCAAACGACTACAGTATCTCCTGGTACGGATTTGTTAGAACTGATTATATGTGGGATACGAGAAAATCTGCTCAAGTAAGAGAAGATCATTTAAACTTATATCCTTTGGACAAATCTATAAATGCAGGTGATGGAAAAGATGCTAATGCAGTAGGACAATCTAACTTTTTATCTGTTGTATCACGATTAGGTGTTAAAGTAAAAGGACCTGATGTTTGGGGAGCTAAAGTTAGCGGAACCTTAGAAGGTGATTTCTTTGGAAATTTTGAAGGTTCATCGATAGGTATGCTACGTCTACGTCACGCTTATGCACAATTAGACTGGAAAAAAACTTCTTTAACAATGGGACAAACTTGGTACCCTACTTTTATTCCTGAAGTTTTCCCTGGAGTAGCAAACTTTAGTACTGGAATAATGTTTAATCCTTTTGGTTGGGCATCTCAGGTTAAATTAAAACAAAACTTAAGCAAAGACGTATCGATTAGTTTTACAGCTTACAAAGAACGTGAATTTACTACTTCTGGCCCTGGAACTCAAAATTCAGCTTCTATCAACTCAGCTATTCCTTCTATTAATACTCAACTACAATACAAAGGCAAAAATTTATTTTTAGGAGCTGGTGTAGAAGTTAAATCGTTACAACCTCGAACAGATAATGGACTTACAGGCACTGCTAAATTAAGTACCACAGAAAAAGCAAATAGCACCAGTGTTTTTGGTTATGGAAAATATGCCAATGACAACATTACAATCAAAGCATACGGAATTTCAGGGGGTAACCTATTCAATATGGTGATGCTAGGTGGATACATTGGATCTACTGCTAACGGAATTGAATCGTATGAGGCTACAAAAACATCAGCATTTTGGATAGACATTGCTAGTAACGGGAAATCCGTTGCACCAGGTGTTTTCTTCGGAAGAACACAAAACAACGGGGCAGATAAAGCAGGAACAGTGGCTTACGGTAGAGGTATCGGAGTTGGTGGCGCTCGAATGGTGGATAATGTTTGGAGACTTTCTGGACGTATTGACTTTAAGAAAAATAAATTCAGAATCTCTCCTGAGTTAGAATTAACTTCTGCCGACTGGGGTGCTTCAGATGCTTATGGAAAAGCAACCGGTACTTTAACTAATGTAAGCAATTTTAGAACCATGATTTCATGTGTTTACACCTTTTAATGAATATTAATTAACCAAACCTATAAAAACAATTAAATTATGAATCAACACAAAAAAAGCTCCTTATGGACCGTAATTGGAGCGTCTTCAGTAGGTACCATGATCGAATGGTATGACTTTTACATCTTTGGTAGTTTAGCTACTATTATTTCAACTAAATTTTTTCCTTCAGACAATCCAACGGCTGCCTTCCTTTCTACCTTGGCAACATTTGCTGCAGGTTTTGTAGTGCGACCTTTTGGAGCATTATTCTTTGGTCGTCTTGGCGATTTGATTGGACGTAAATACACGTTTATGGTTACTTTAGTATTGATGGGTGGGGCTACTTTCTTAATCGGATGTATTCCAAGTTATGAAACAATTGGTTTCTTAGCACCAACATTAGTATTAATTTTACGTTTACTTCAAGGTCTTGCTCTTGGTGGAGAATACGGTGGAGCTGCCACTTATGTAGCAGAACACGCCGGTTCTGGTCAAAGAGGATATTGGACTTCTTGGATTCAAACTACTGCAACAATCGGTTTATTTGTTTCTCTTATGGTTATCATGGCAACAAAAAGTGCTATGACTAAAGAAGCTTTCGAAGACTGGGGATGGAGAGTTCCGTTTTGGGTTTCTATCTTAATGATCTTGGTTTCTTACTTAATCCGTAAAAACATGAGTGAATCTCCTGAATTTGCAAAAGTAAAAGCAGAAGGAAAAACATCTAAAAATCCATTAAAAGAAAGTTTTGGTCACAAATTAAATTTCAAATTTGTATTATTGGCTTTATTCGGAATCGTAATGGGTCAAGGTGTGGTTTGGTATACAGGACAATTTTACGCAATGAGTTTTATTGAAAAAGTAATGGGACTATCTGATCAAGTAGGAGACATTATGATGTATGCTATTTTAATGGCTACTCCTTTTTTCGTATTCTTTGGATGGATTTCTGATAAAATTGGTAGAAAATGGTTAATGCTTACAGGGATTTTGATTGCTGTTGTCGCTTACAGACCTATTTACAGAGCTATGTATGAAACTACTAGTATCAAAAACAAAACAGAAATTGAAGCTAAAACTATAGCATTAGCCGAAACAAAAGAAAATAAAGCAAAAGCTCTAGACTCTGTTTATACTACAACTAAAGAATATACAGATGGTGCGACTTGGAAAGAAGTAAAAACTGTAACTCTAGAGAATGGTGTAGCTAAAATTGGAGATGATGGCAAACCAAAAATAGAAATTAAGAAAACGATGGTCGTTAATGAATCCGATAAATGGACATTAATTGGATTAGTATTTTTTCAAATATTCTTAGTTACTATGGTTTACGGACCAACAGCCGCTTTCTTAGTAGAATTATTCCCTGCAAAAATTCGTTATACTTCTATGTCTTTACCGTACCACATTGGTAACGGAATTTTTGGAGGATTACTTCCTGCAGTGGCAACATCATTAGTAGCAGCAGCTACAAAAGCAAATGATGTCGCAGCCGAAGCTGGTCAAGCTGTAGCAGTAGCCGAACCGTATTTACAAGGACTTTGGTACCCAATCATTATTGGAGGTATCTGTTTTATAATCGGAGCTATATATGTAGATGGTAAAAGCACCTCTCACAAAGAATAAGTATAAAATACAACTTTAAAAATATCATTATGAACGCAATAAAAAAATTATTAGGCATCGTTTGGATCGGTTTAGGTCTTGCAGCTGGATATTATCTTTTGATTAACCAAGCTATTCCAAAATTTGAATCAGGAAAACCGGAGGATATGATTCCTGCTATTATTTATACCTTTATTCTTGCACCAATTATTGTGGGGGGATTAGGCATCTTCGGATACTATTCACTTACAGGAGAATATAGCGACAAATAATAAAAATTTCAATATTTCATATACAATCGCTGTCACTATTGGCAGCGTTTGTATATTTTTATAACTATGAAGAAAAGACACGAACAAAAGCTGGTTATTCTTTCAATGCTGATGCTATTAGCATTGAATCTGCCATTATTGCTATTGTTTGATAACTCACAACCATTTCTTGGATTTCCTGTGATTTACATTTATGTGTTTTCTGCTTGGTTATTTTCTATTGCCACCACTTACTTAATCATCAAAAGATATTATGAGTAGTGTAGGCCTTTTAATCATTTTAGCATTGTACATGCTTATCCTCTTTTATATTGCCTATTGGGCAGAAAAAAGAGACCACTCCAGATGGACTAATAATCCGTATATCTATTCTCTTTCATTAGCAGTATATTGTACTGCTTGGACCTACTACGGAAGCATAGGCGTTGCTGCCAATTCCGGATTAAGTTACCTTCCTATCTATTTAGGACCAATCATTATTATACCAACTTGGATGATTATTCTAAAAAAAATTATTCGAATTTCAAGGGTAAATAAAATTTCTAGTATTGCTGATTTCATTTCATTGAGATACGGTAATGACAGATTCTTAGGCGCATTAGTTACTATTGTTTGTATTTCAGGTATTGTGCCTTACATTGCTTTGCAACTGAAGTCCATCTCGGACACTTTCCATATTGTTACCAAAACCGAATCCAGTTCTAATATTTTTTACGACACCACTACTTATGCCTGTATCGCCTTGGCATTATTTGCTTCCTATTATGGAACCCGCTATGTCGATGCTTCTGAAAAAAGACGTGGTATTGTAACTGCAGTAGCTATGGAATCGGTTTTAAAACTCGTTTTCTTTTTAATCATCGGAATTTATGTTACTTACTTTGTCTTTGATGGTTTTGATGATATTTATGCTAAAGCTTCGGTTTTAGAAAATTTTGACAAGAAAAACTCAGTTGGAGGATTAACAGGCGGAATCAATTGGTTCTTCCTTTGTATTCTGTCCATGTTTGCGATTTTTCTTTTACCAAGACAATTCCATACTTCAATTGTAGAAAATAATAAAGAAACACACATTAGAACGGCTATGTGGCTGTTCCCATCGTACTTACTATTGTTCAATATTTTTGTATTTCCAATAGCTTGGGGAGGCAACATTTTATTTCAAGGGAAAGGACTGAATTCAGATACCTATTCGTTATTAATTCCGCAATTTTTCAACAACAATGCTCTTACCGTTTTAGTTTTTCTAGGTGGGTTCTCTGCGGCCATTTCTATGATTATTGTTTCGTCTATTGCATTAGCCACCATGCTAAGTAACAACTTGTTAATTCCTTATGGATTTGTGGGTTCGTTGCAAAACAAATCACAAGAAAAAAACAACAAACGCATTATTCGTAGTAGAAAAATCGGAATCTTTTTATTGATTATTTTGGCGTATGCCATTTACAGAATCTTTATTTTAGATTACTCCCTAGTTTCTATTGGACTCGTTTCATTTGTGGTGATTGCACAATTAGCTCCGGCTTTTTTTGGCGCTCTTTTTTGGAGACGAGGATCTAACAAGGGAGCTATTACGGGTATCCTTATTGGGTTTGCAATTTGTTGTTACACCCTTTTAGCTCCTTATGCATTGGGCATTACCGATTCTACCAGTTTGTTTATTCAAGAAGGCCCTTGGGGAATTGAATTACTTAAACCCTTTCAGCTTTTTGGATTGGATTATTTACAGCCAATTCCACACGCTTTATTTTGGAGTTTGTTTTTTAATGTAATGTGTTTTGCAGCTGTTTCTGTAAGTTTTAGAGGCAACTATAGAGAACGCAATTATGCCGAAATGTTTGTCGATATTGACAAATACATTACCAATCACGAAGATGCCTTTGTTTGGAAAGGAACGGCGTATGTATCCGATATTGAACGCGTTTTACAACGTTTTTTAGGAGAGGAAAGAACCAAACGTGCATTATCTATTTTCAACTTAAAATACAACATCGACAAGAATGTAGCTACCGCCGATGCGCGTTTTATCAAATTTGCCGAAAATTTATTAACGGGTCATATTGGTACGGCTTCTGCCAAAATATTAATTGCAAGTGTGGTGAAAGAAGACGAAATTAGTTTGCCGGAGGTATTGCGAATTTTGGAAGAATCCAAAGAAAATATCATCATCAATAAAAAGCTAACGGACACTTCGAATGAATTACAAAAAATATCCGAGCAATTAAAAGTAGCCAATGAGGAACTTGTAAAAAAAGACATTCAAAAAGACGAATTTTTAGACACCGTTACACACGAATTGCGTACACCGATAACTGCAATTAGAGCGGCAAGTGAGATTTTACATGACGATGAAGATGTCCCTTTTGAAATTCGCAAACAGTTCTTGCAAAACATCATTTCTGAATCCGATCGTTTGAATCGTTTGATTGATAAAATTTTGGATTTAGAAAAATTTGAAACGGGGAAACAAAAAATTTATCTTTCTAGAAATAATATTGCTTTAACGGTAGAAAAAACGTTAGGTACTGTAAAACAACTCATTAACAATAAAAAAATACAAGTAGCTTTTGAAGATGCTGGCAAAGAAATCAGAGCTTTTTATGACGAAGAACGCATCATTCAAGTGATTCATAATTTATTGTCCAATGCTATCAAATTTTCGTCTGAAACAAACGGCTTAATTAGTATTCAGATTACGGAAAATGAATCCAATGTTGCAGTTACAATTCACAACAACGGCAAAGGAATCAAAAAGGAAGATTTTGAAGCCATCTTCGATAAATTTTATCAGTCTAGAAATCAAAATGTCAAAAAACCTATTGGTAGCGGATTAGGATTGGCCATTTGCAAACAAATTATTGAGCATCATAAAGGCGCTATTTGGGCCGAAAACAATGTAAAAGAAGGAGCCACTTTTGTCTTCACATTACCCAACTACAACACAACAGAAAACAACTAAGAAGATGAAAAAGATAGTAATCGTAGACGACGAACCTAATATAGTAATGGCATTAGAATACACCTTCAAAAAAAACAATTTTGAAGTATTCATTGCGCGTGACGGAAAAGAGGCATTAGAAATTGTAGAAAAACAACTCCCAGATGTCATCATTCTCGATGTAATGATGCCAATGGTTGATGGATATGCTACTTTAGAAGAGATAAAAAAAGACGATCGTTTAGCGCATTGCAAAGTCATTTTTCTTTCGGCAAAAAACAAAGAAAAAGACATTGAGAAAGGGTTAGCATTAGGTGCAAATCTGTATGTCGTCAAGCCATTTTCAACTAAAAAATTAGTAGAACAAGTACATGAATTAATAGAAAGTTAGTCCAAATTGTATATATAAAATAGTTCCCATGAATTACAAAGATACCTACGCAGCAAGCACCGAAAATCCAGAAGCATTTTGGAAGAAACAAGCCGACAGTATTGATTGGTTTACAAAACCTGAAAGCATTTTATCTTCGGATGAAAATGGCTATCCCCTTTGGTACAAAGACGGAGAGTTAAACGTATGCTATTTAGCATTAGACAAACATATTGAAGATGGTTTTGGTGACCAAGTGGCCGTAATTTATGACTCACCAGTAACTCAAACCATTAAAAAATATACTTTTTTAGAAGTAAAAACCGAAGTGGCAAAACTCGCAGGAGGAATGCAATCTTTGGGATTGAAAAAAGGAGATACTGCCGTAATTTATATGCCCATGATTCCGCAAGCCGCATTTGCAATGTTGGCATGTGCTAGAATTGGAGTTACCCATTCAGTAGTTTTTGGAGGATTTGCTCCTCACGAATTGGCTATTCGAATTGACGATTGTAAACCAAGGGCTATTATCACCGCTTCTTCTGGAATTGAAATTGACCGATTGATTGCTTACAAACCATTGGTTGACGAAGCCATTCAATTAGCGGAACACAAACCTAAAAAAGTAATTATTCTGAACCGAAAATTAGGGGCTAAAGTTCCATTTAAAAAATACGATGTGGATTACGATGCTTTGGTATACGGATCTGAAGAAGCCGATTGTGTGCCGTTGAACTCCACACATCCTTTGTATGTTTTATATACTTCGGGTACAACTGGAAAACCAAAAGGTATTGTTCGTGATTCAGGTGGTTATGCAACTGCTCTGAAATATTCCATGCAAAATGTGTACAATGCCAAAGAAGGCGAAGTGTTTTGGGCTGCCTCAGATGTGGGTTGGGTTGTAGGTCATAGTTATATTGTATATGGGCCACTAATCAATAGAAATACAACTATTATTTTTGAAGGAAAACCAATCAAAACTCCCGATGCAAGTACTTTTTGGAGAATGATTGAAGAACATAAAGTAAGCGTAATGTTTACGGCTCCAACAGCCATTCGTGCCATCAAAAAAGAAGATCCAAACGGAGAATTCATCAAAAAATACGATTTAAGTTCGTTGAAAATTCAGTTTTTAGCGGGCGAACGTTGTGATGTAGCCACTTTAGAATGGTACCAAGAACACATTCCGGTTCCGGCAATTGACCACTGGTGGCAAACAGAAACGGGTTGGCCAATTGTAGCCAATATGATGGGAATTGAATATTTACCAATCAAACCAGGATCTGTTGGAAAAGCAGTTCCAGGATACGATATTAAAATTTTTAGTGAAAACGGAACTGAAGTAGGACCTAACGAAGAAGGATATGTAGTGATCAAATTGCCTCTACCTCCAGGAACCTTATTGGATTTATGGAAAGACAACCCGAGATTCAAAGCAGGTTATTTGGAGAAATTCCCAGGATACTATTTCTCAGGTGATGGCGGATTCAAAGATGACGATGATTATATTTTTATTACCGGTCGTGTGGATGACGTAATCAACGTAGCGGGTCATCGACTTTCTACTGCCGAAATGGAAGAAATTGTTGCCTCTCATTCGTCTGTAGCAGAATGTGCCGTTATTGGGATTAATGACGAGCTTAAAGGTCAAACGCCTTTGGCTTTGGTAGTAATCAAACACGGAGAAGACATTGAACACTTCCAATTGGAACAAGAAATTGTAAAATTAGTGCGTCAACAAATCGGTGCCGTAGCTTCTTTACGCAATGTAGTAATTGTGCAACGTTTACCCAAAACCCGTTCGGGTAAAATTCTTCGCAAACTAATGCGAAGTATCACTGACGGTGAAGAATACCAAATTCCATCTACTATTGATGACGAAGCTATTGTAGGCGAAATTATTGAAGTATTGAAAAAATACAAAATTGGAATTTACAGCAAATAAAAACTAAAGAACACATAACAGAATAACAACATATTAAATAGAATACCATGAGTTATTACAAAATTGAAAACCTAGAAGAATATTTCAAACACTACAAAAAATCAATTCGTGAGCCTAAAAAATTCTGGGACCGAATTGCCTCTGAAAACTTTACATGGTACCAAGAATGGGACAACGTAATTGATTTCAATATGGCTGAAGCCGAAATTAAATGGTTTACCAATGCCAAAGTAAATATTACGAAAAACTGTATTGACAGACACCTTGCCAAAAGAGGAGATAAAACGGCGATTATTTTTGAACCAAACGATCCGTCGGAAGCAGCACAACACATTTCATACAACGAATTGTACGAACGCGTCTCTAAAATGGCCAATGTCTTGCGTGACCAAGGCGTCAAAAAAGGAGATCGTGTCTGTATTTATTTGCCAATGATTCCTGAATTAGCCATCTCATTATTAGCTTGTGCTAGAATTGGAGCGATTCACTCTGTAGTTTTTGCTGGATTTTCTGCTTCAGCGGTTGCTTCAAGAATCAATGATTGCGAGTGTAAAATGGTCATCACTTCAGATGGAAGTTACCGCGGCAACAAAGCCATTGACTTAAAAGGCATTGTGGACGAAGCCTTAGAAAAATGTCCAACTGTTGAAAAAGTATTGGTTGCCAAAAGAACCAACACCAATGTGAATATGAAAGAAGGTCGTGACCAATGGTTACAACCCCTTTTAGACGATGCAATGAATACCAACGTTGCGGAAATTATGGATGCTGAAGATCCTTTATTTATACTTTACACTTCAGGTTCTACAGGGAAACCAAAAGGAATGGTGCATACTACAGCAGGATATATGGTGTATACCGCTTACACTTTCAAAAATGTATTTAGCTACGAAGAAAATGACATATTCTGGTGTACTGCCGATATTGGTTGGATTACAGGTCACTCGTACATTCTTTACGGACCTTTATTAAACGGAGCTACTACCGTAATTTTTGAAGGAGTTCCTTCGTATCCAGACTTCAGTCGTTTCTGGGAAGTAATTGAAAAACACCAAGTAACTCAATTTTATACAGCGCCAACGGCGATTCGTGCTTTAGCAAAAGAAAGTGTTGAATACGTTCAAAAATATCCTTTACAATCTTTAAAAGTAATTGGTTCCGTTGGTGAGCCAATCAATGAAGAAGCTTGGCACTGGTACAATGACCACGTAGGTGGCAAAAGATGTCCAGTAGTCGATACGTGGTGGCAAACCGAAACAGGGGGAATCATGATTTCGCCTATAGCCTTTGTAACGCCGACAAAACCAACTTATGCTTCGCTCCCATTACCAGGTATTCAACCGGTATTGATGGATGAAAAACGCAACGAAATTGAAGGCAATCAAGTGACTGGAAGTTTGTGCATTAAGTATCCTTGGCCAAGTATCGCGAGAACCATTTGGGGCGATCATCAACGTTATAAAGAAACCTATTTTAGTGCTTTCCCAGGAAAATACTTTACAGGAGACGGTGCTTTGCGTGACGAAGTTGGTTATTACAGAATTACAGGTCGTGTTGATGATGTGGTGATTGTTTCGGGACACAATTTAGGAACAGCACCTATTGAAGACGCTATCAACGAACACCCAGCAGTAGCCGAATCAGCTATTGTAGGTTTTCCACATGACATCAAAGGAAATGCTTTATACGGATTTGTAATCTTGAAAGAAACAGGAGAGTATCGTGATAGAGACAACTTAAGCAAAGAGATTAACCAACATATTTCAGACCATATTGGCCCTATTGCCAAATTGGATAAAATCCAATTCGTTTCTGGATTACCAAAAACACGTTCTGGAAAAATCATGCGTAGAATTTTACGTAAAATTGCCGAAGGTGACTTTTCTAATTTTGGAGATATTACCACTTTATTAAATCCAGAAATTGTGAATGAAATTAAAGATGGAAAAATTTAGTTTTTAGTTTATGTGTTAATTGTAGTTGAAAAAAGCTACTCCTTTCGGGAGTAGCTTTTTTGTTTTTTAAAGACATAAAGGACTTTTAATTAGTTCTAAAGTTCCACACCTGTCCTCTTGTCTCTCCTCCCTTATTATCCTTTACTACAACCTTCCAATAATAAAGTGTAGCCGCTTGTAATGAAGTTGCTGCAAAAGTAGGTGTAGCTATATTATCTCCAACTTTAACTGTTGGTGGATTGGCAGTTCCTAAGTATACATCATAAGTCAATACATCAGCAACATCAGCATCAGAGGCAAACCATTTTAAGGTAGCCGCTGTTCCGGTAATTGTAGTGTTACTTTCGGGTTGAATTAATTCAGGTAAAAATGGTAAATGATTGGCTACAGCCACCCCTTCAGTATAAAAACTATACGTTCCTGAATAAGCACTAGATGCATTTTTACTGTCTGTTGCTTTCACTCTCCAATAATACGCTTTCCCTTTATCTAAAGTAACCGATTGAGTGCGTGATGACACATCTGCTGTACTTACAATTTGAACAAACTGATTATCCGTTGCAATCTGAAGTTGGTATACAATAGGGTTGCTTTCGGCATCTGTTGAAGCGCTCCATTCAAAATTAACCACATTGTTAATGCACAACAAACTATTCGTTGGCGCAACTAACGACGGAACCGTTGGCGCAGTATTAGTTGGCTCTGGTGTTGGCGTAGGCCCATCCGAACCGCTTCCACCACACGAAATAAACAAAAAGGTTATACTCGCTAAATATATAATTTTTCTCATGTTTACTCTTTTACAATGGTTACACTTACTGGAGTCTCTAAATGTACTTTTGCAAAATACACCCCAGCCGATTCTTTTTCTAAATTCAGTGACACTTTTCCATTCAACACTGAATACACTCCTTTTGAAACTAATTGACCATTCAAATTGTACAATTCAATTGCTATCTCAGTTTGAAGAGTTGGTGCAGCTATTTCAATTAATCCATGCGTTGGATTTGGATAAGCCACAAAACCACTTAATGGATCCATGATGCTAGTTGCATAAATTCCCTCACAAGCTTTAGCCGTTTTTACCTCTAAAAAATCACCTTGTTGAACAGGAATTGTAAAATTAGTAGACGAAGTTTCGAATTGTGATGTCCCATTTACAAACACCTCAAAGGGAGCTGTTCCTTCCATAATTTGTACCGATGCAACATTAGAATTAACCGATGATTTTCCTGTCAATGAAGAACCTCTTGTAATCGTTAAACTATAACATTGCTCAAAATTAGTTTTACCTGGAATAGTGATGCAAACTGGATAAACCCCTGGAGCTAAGTTAGAAATAGTCAAACTATTATTAGTAAAATTATAATTAGTTCCATTGACAGTAGCTACATAGTTATAGGTTTGAGCCGCATTAATAACAATTGATCCATTATTTTTATTAGCGCAAGTTTCAGCTCTGGATTCTATATTAAAATTATCCGAGGGTAGTGCAAATGGTGCAGTAGCTCCAAAAGCTTGTTTGTTTCCATAAATTTTAAATTGTCCTGGTAAAACAGTAATAGCATCATTTGCATTGACCACATTTAAACTTGAATTATCCATTAAATTAAACCATTCTCCTGCATAAGGAAAACCCGTAGGCACACTTTTAGAAGTGACATCAAAATTAGCAACAATCACTACATCTTTTAAACTCGTATTAGGTAGATTAGCCTCTGTAATTTTAATGGTTTGCAATAATGAACTCGTATTAGTTATAGTTGCCGTCCCTGAGAAAACCGGTTCTTCTGTTTTTAAGCGAATCATTTTAGCCCAATCCGAATAAATTTTGAATCGATTAGCATTGGACAACCAATTATTCGTCCATTGCAATTGCGGTTTGGTATCTAACTTACAATCACCTGTTGCAGCATCTGAAGACGTGTTTACCGTTCCATTATTACAGGTAAAAATAGAATCGTCATATCCTAATTCACCAAAGTGCCAAATCATCTTTGGCCCTGGAACTAATAAAGAAACTGCTCCGATTGCTGACATTCTTGACAAAGCTGTATTTAACGTTTTCACATTGTGAGCTGAGTTAGCACTATTACCATATTGAATATTTTTATACATCAATCTTTCTTCGTCATGACTTTCGGCATACCCCATCAATCTATGATTAGTAAATCCTCTACTAGCACTATTCATTCGAGCAATATTAGCAGTGTATCCTATTGAAAGTTCGTTGTATTCTGTGTTCATTTTACCCCACAACATTATTCCTTTGCTAGGTGACTCTGTTATTCTATAATTTGCCCATTCTTTCTCTTCAGTATCCGTTCCTAAATGTTCAAAAATGGTATAATGTGTTGGGTCTAGACTCCAAGAATAATCGGCATAGGTTTTTAACACTGCAACACGATCTGCACGGTAAGCATTAGTACAGGCGTCATCTCCCGCGGTACATTCTTGTGTAAATCCTTTGGTTAAATCCCAACGGAAACCATCAATTTTGAATTCTTCAATCCAATGTTTCACTACACGTTTTGTATAGTTTTGGGTTCTCGATTGCTGATGATTAAAATCTTCTCCTACACTATAACTATGTTTTGCTACCGTATTAAAATACGGATTTTCAGTCGAAGGGCTCCCCCAACCGTCACCATCAGGATCATTCATCCACATTCTTAGCATTGGATTTCTGCCAAAAGCATGATTCAAGGCTACATCTAGAATGACCGCAATACCATTTTGATGGCATTTGTCAATCAATTCTTTTAACTTATCTGAAGTGCCATAAAATTTATCTAAAGCCA
>CAZOHO010000005.1:0-27093 GCA_964579755.1 uncultured Flavobacterium sp. | reverse complement strand
TTGAATTAGCGAAAAGCATCGTAGAGAAATTCGTAAAGAATGTCAAACGCGAAATTTCTATCGACTATATTCAAAAAATTGTTTCCGATTATTTCCAATTGGACTTAGAAACATTACAATCTAAAACTAGAAAAAGACACGTTGTTCAAGCAAGACAATTAGCGATGTTTTTTGCAAAGAAATTTACCAAAGCTTCTTTGGCTAACATTGGATCTCAAATTGGAGATCGCGACCACGCTACCGTATTGCACGCTTGTAAAACCGTTGACAATCTAGTTTCTACAGACAAACAGTTTAAAAAGTTTGTTGAGGATATCCACAAAAAATTAACCTTATAGACAGCAAATGTCCGTAAAAATCGTAATGGTTTGTTTGGGAAATATTTGTCGGTCACCTTTGGCCGAAGGAATATTAGCCGCAAAATTACCCCAAAATAAATTTAGTGTAGATTCAGCAGGAACTGGTTCTTGGCACATTGGTCAATCACCCGACGAACGTTCTATTGCTGTAGCCCAAAAAAACGGTCTTGATATTTCACACCAAAGAGGAAGACAATTCAGCAGTGCCGACTTTGACACTTTTGATTATATTTTTGTAATGGATAATTCCAATTACGAGAATGTTATCGCTTTGGCGGAGACCAATGAACAAAAAGCAAAAGTAACACTCATTATGAATGAGTTAACTCCTCAACAAAACCAAGACGTACCTGACCCCTATTTTGGAATGCACAACGGATTTGATATTGTGTATGCCATGCTAGATGAAGTTTGTGACGTTATTGCTCAAAAATTGATTGCTAAACATCAATAAACCCTATTTTCCAAATCTAAAAACACACCGTTATGAATACGAACACATCTTTAGGAAAATTGTATTTAATTCCAACTACTATGGGAGAAAGCGACCCTATGGATGTATTACCTCAAACGGTAAAAAGGGCTATCGAATTCATTGACTATTATATTGTAGAAAATGAAAAAACAGCGCGCAAGTCAATAAAAGCGGTGCTTCCTGAAAAGAAACAATCAGAACTCGTTCTTTTTGCATTGAATAAACATACCGATGCAAGAGAACACCTAAGTTTTATCCAACCCTTATTAGAAGGTAAAAATGTAGGCTTAATGAGTGAAGCCGGTTGTCCAGGCATTGCCGATCCGGGTGCCGTAATTGTAAAATTGGCACACGAAAAAGGAATTCAAGTCATTCCACTTGTTGGTCCTTCCTCTATTCTTTTAGCCATGATGGCTTCAGGGATGAATGGACAAAGTTTTACTTTTAACGGGTATTTACCCATTGACAAAAGCGAAAAAAAATCAGTTTTAAAAAATTTAGAGAAATTGTCTTTTGACAAAAATCAATCGCAAATTTTTATTGAAACTCCTTATCGTAATAACAAACTGTTAGAAGATATTCTACAAACGCTACAGCCCAACACACATCTTTGTATTGCAACCGATATTACTTTACCTACTGAATACATCAAAACATTAAGAGTAAGTGATTGGAAAAAAACAAAAGTAGATTTGCATAACCGCCCTACCATTTTTATCATTCATAAAATGTAATGATTAAAATCATTCTTTTTAATTCAACTAGTATGCGTGCATATAAAATAATTGTATATTTACTTTAAAATATACATCTATGAGTTATACAGATAAAATGCTGCGTGATGACGCATTGAAAGGAAAAGTGATTGTCGTTACAGGTGGCGGAAGCGGTTTAGGAAAAGCAATGACTAAATATTTTTTAGAATTAGGAGCCAAAGTAGCCATTACTTCTCGTGATTTAGACAAACTAAAAAATACTGCTGCCGAATTAGAAACCCAAACTGGCGGAACTTGTTTACCCATTCAATGTGATGTTCGTCACTATGAAGAAGTTGAAAACATGCTTCAAGAAACACTAAAAACCTTTGGTAAAGTGGATATCTTATTGAACAATGCTGCAGGTAATTTTATTTCGCCAACCGAACGTTTGTCGTCTAATGCTTTTGATACCGTAATTGATATTGTGTTAAAAGGAACCAAAAACTGTACGTTGGCTTTTGGAAAACATTGGATTGACACCAAACAAGCATCCTCTACCGTTTTAAATATCGTGACTACTTATGCTTGGACCGGTTCGGCTTATGTAGTACCGAGCGCTACTGCAAAAGCAGGAGTCTTGGCTATGACCAAAAGTTTAGCTGTAGAATGGGCAAAATACGGAATTCGTACCAATGCCATTGCTCCAGGACCTTTTCCTACCAAAGGTGCTTGGGACAGATTATTACCTGGTGATTTAGCCGAAAAATTTGATATGGCTAAAAAAGTCCCTCTAAAACGTGTGGGAGATCATCAAGAATTAGCCAATTTGGCGGCTTATTTAGTTTCTGATTTTTCAGCCTATATCAACGGAGAAGTGATTGTGATTGATGGAGGCGAATGGTTAAAAGGCGCCGGACAATTTAACTTATTAGAAGATATTCCTGCGGAGATGTGGGATATGTTAGAAATGATGATTAAAGCCAAGAAAAACAAATAAATTACTTCAAAAAGAGCGCACTAAAAATAGTCGCTCTTTTTTTATTCTTATCACTAAATAAATATATCAAATTAGCAAACATTTAGCAAAAAACGAATTCACTCTGAATTAAATTCCTATTTTTGTTAGGTAAACTATAGAATACAATTATATGCTCATTATTGGAATTGCAGGTGGAACAGGAAGTGGTAAAACCACTGTAGTCAATCAAATCGTCAATGAATTACCCGAAACAGAAGTAGGTATTATTTCGCAAGATTCTTATTACAGAGAAAACGTGGGAATGACTTATGAAGAAAGAGCTGCAATTAATTTTGACCACCCAAGATCTATTGATTTTGAATTGTTGGTACAACATCTAAAAGAATTAAAAGCCGGAAACAATATCGATCAGCCTGTTTATTCTTTTGTATCTCACAATAGAACCAGCGATACTGTCTTTACTCACCCACGAAAAGTAATGATTGTGGAAGGAATTTTGATATTAACCAATCCTGAATTAAGAGATCTTTTTGATGTAAAAATATACGTACAAGCTGATCCAGACGAGCGTCTAATTCGACGATTAAAACGAGATATCGCTGATCGTGGCCGAGATATGAACGAAGTATTGAATCGTTATCAAACAACTCTGAAACCAATGCATTTACAGTTTATCGAACCTACAAAAGCATTTGCCGATATCATCATACCGAACGACAAATACAATACAGTAGCAATAGATGTGGTTCGTGCCGTAATTAATCAGAAATTAAACGTTTAGAAAAATATAAATCATCCGAAATTCAATTATAAGCCAATTTTTATTTTGGAGCTATTTCCCGCTTTCCGTTACAATCCATTCTAAAAAGAATGGGATTTTCACTGCAATCGGGGCTAAAAAAATGTAACAATGACAAACCCGTTTAAAGACAAATCTTGGTTCAAATTATTGAGTAACAAATACATTTTAGTATTGGTATTCTTCACGGCCTGGATGCTATTTCTAGATAATTATTCGTATTTCGATCATCGCTTCTTAGACAAGCAAATCGATGAGTTAGAAGACAATAAAACCTATTACCAAGAAGAAATTAAAAAAGACAAAAGACACATCAAAGAACTCAAAAATAGTGAACACGTTGAAAAATACGCACGTGAGAAATACTATATGAAGAAAGATAGTGAAGATATTTATATCATCGAATTTGAAGGAGATAGTGCTATTAAAACCAAATAATTGCAACTATTTTTTTGAATTAAGAACAAAAAAACAAAGCAAATGAAACATCTTTTTAATGATTTCGCCCCTGTTTCTGCCAAAGAATGGAAACAAAAAATTCAGTTTGAATTGAAAGGAGCTGATTACAATGAAACCTTAATCTGGAATACACCAGAAGACATTAAAGTCAAACCATTTTACGATAAAGAAGATGTAAAAGAAGTTATTTCAGTAGCTACAAAAGTTTCTGAGTTTAAAATTTGCCAAAATATTTTTGTACATGACATTGACAAATCAATAGAACGTGCTTTAGATAGTTTGAAACGTGGTGCAGAGAGCATTCGTTTCACCATTGAAGACGAAACTATAGATGTAGTAAAGTTGTTAGCAACATTGCCTTTAGAAAACACTTCTATTTTCTTTCATTTGAGTTTTATTTCAATCGATTTCGTACAGAAATTAGCCAAGATTGCTACAACAAAAAAAGCAACAATTTATTGCAACATTGATCCTATTGGACAATTAGCCAAAGAAGGAAATTGGTTTACTACCTCTGAAAAAACCAATTTTGACACTTTAAATAATCTTATAAAAAAAGGCAACTCACTTTCACTAATTAGCGTAAATAGTACTTTATATCAAAATGCAGGAGCCAATATTGTACAGCAAATTGCATATACCTTAGCCCACGCTAATGAATATTTTAACCGTATTGAGACATCTACTCCTCAAACTATGGTTTTAGAAATTGCGGTGGGAACCAATTACTTTTTCGAAATCGCAAAACTAAGAGCCATCCGATTACTTTTCAATTTAATTGCGAAGGAATACAAACAAAATTGGACTTGTCATTTAGTAGTGACACCAACAAAGAGAAACAAAACATTGTACGATTACAACGTGAATATGCTTCGCACCACAACCGAATGTATGAGTGCCATATTAGGAGGTGCTGATACTATTGCTAATCTACCTTACGATGCTCTATACCACAAAGACAATGAATTTGGAGACCGAATTGCGCGAAACCAATTGTTAATTTTAAAAAATGAAAGCTATTTTGATAAAGTCAACAATCCATCGGATGGAAGTTACTATATAGAAAGTTTGACACAACAATTAGCGGATAAAGCCTTGGCATTATTCAAAGATATTGAAGCTAATGGAGGATTTTTAAAGCAACTGAATGAAGGAATCATCAAACGAAAAATTCAAGAAAGTGCCGATAAAGAACAAAACTTATTTGATACTGGAAAAGAAATTTTATTAGGTACAAACAAACATGCCAACAAAGACGATCGAATGAAAAACGATTTGGAACTTTTTCCTTTTGTCAAAATAAAACTAAGGAAAACACTCATCACTCCAATTATTGAAAAACGTCTCGCCGAAAAAATCGAACAAGAACGATTGGAAAAAGAGTAATTGTTTAGCGTTCAAAACACATTGTCAAATAGAAATTTGTCACCAAAATGAAAAGAAAAAACCTGCAACATATTCAAATCAAATCTGTAGAAAATTCCAAAAGTGAAACCAAAGTAACTACTGAATTTCAAACTGCAGAAGGAATTGGTTTGAAACAAGCCTACACCAAACAAGACATTCAACAATTAGAGCATTTGGATTTTGGAGCGGGATTTGCCCCTAATTTACGAGGTCCATATGCTACGATGTATGTCCGTCGTCCTTGGACGGTGCGTCAATATGCCGGATTTTCAACCGCCGAAGAAAGTAATGCTTTTTACAGACGAAATTTAGCAGCAGGTCAAAAAGGCCTTTCTATTGCCTTTGATTTACCCACGCACCGCGGATACGATTCAGATCACGAACGTGTAGTAGGTGATGTTGGAAAAGCAGGTGTAGCCATTGATTCTGTTGAGGATATGAAAGTCTTGTTTGACCAAATTCCTTTAGATGAAATGTCGGTTTCCATGACGATGAATGGCGCTGTGCTACCTATTATGGCTTTTTACATTGTAGCTGCAGAAGAACAAGGTGTCACACCAGAAAAACTATCAGGCACTATTCAAAATGATATTTTGAAAGAATTTATGGTACGAAATACCTACATCTATCCACCTACGCCTTCGATGAAAATCATCGCTGATATATTTGAGTTTACCAGCAAAAAAATGCCGAAATTCAACTCTATTTCTATTTCAGGCTATCACATGCAAGAGGCTGGAGCTACTGCTGATATTGAATTAGCCTACACTTTAGCTGATGGCTTAGAATACATTAGAACTGGACTAGCAGCAGGAATGAAGATTGACGAATTTGCGCCGAGACTTTCCTTCTTTTGGGCTATTGGAATGAACCATTTTATGGAAATTGCCAAAATGCGGGCAGGGAGAATGATTTGGGCAAAATTGGTCAAACAATTCGAACCAAAAGATGATAAATCCTTAGCATTGCGCACCCATTGCCAAACATCGGGTTGGAGTTTAACGGAACAAGATCCATTTAACAACGTTGCACGAACTTGTATAGAAGCGGCGGCAGCGGCTTTTGGTGGAACACAATCATTGCATACCAATGCGTTAGACGAAGCCATCGCCTTACCCACCGATTTTTCGGCTAGAATTGCTAGAAACACGCAACTCTATTTACAAGACGAAACTAAAATCACTAAAACCGTTGACCCTTGGGCAGGAAGTTACTATGTAGAAAATCTGACTAATGAAATTGCGCAAAGTGCTTGGAAATTAATAGAAGAAGTAGAAGAATTAGGAGGCATGACCAAGGCCATCGAATCTGGAATACCTAAACTTCGAATAGAAGAAGCTGCCGCAAGAAAACAAGCTAGAATTGATAGCGGACAAGATATTATTGTGGGTGTCAACCAATACCGTTTAGAAAAAGAAGATCCACTACAAATTTTGGACGTAGATAATCAAATGGTGCGCCGACAACAATTAGAACAATTAGAGCGTATTAAATCTACCCGAAACAATGAAAAAGTTAAGAATAGCTTAGATAAATTAATTCATTGTGCCAAAACAGGAGAAGGTAATTTATTAGAAATTGCAGTTGAAGCAGCTAGGAACAGAGCTACTTTAGGAGAAATTAGCGATGCCTTAGAAACTATTTTTGGAAGATATAAAGCACAAATTAAATCGTTTAGCGGTGTGTATAGTAAAGAAATAAAAAATGACGAAAGTTTTGAAAAAGCAAAACAATTAGCCAATGTATTTGCCGAAAAAGAGGGCAGAAGACCTCGAATTATGATTGCTAAAATGGGACAAGACGGTCACGATCGTGGTGCCAAAGTTGTTGCCACAGGTTATGCCGATGTGGGTTTTGATGTGGATATTGGTCCGCTTTTTCAAACTCCTGCTGAGGCAGCAAAACAGGCCGTTGAAAATGATGTTCATATCCTTGGTGTATCTTCATTGGCTGCAGGTCACAAAACCTTAGTTCCTCAAGTAATTGAAGAATTGAAAAAATATGGAAGAGAAGACATCATGGTAGTTGTAGGAGGAGTAATTCCTGCTCAAGATTATCAATTCTTATTTGATGCTGGTGCGGTGGCTGTATTTGGCCCTGGGACCAAAATCAGCGAAGCAGCGATCAAAATACTAGAAATTCTGATTGATTAACAATCTTACACTTTAAAATAAAAAGACAGTCAATAGGCTGTTTTTTTTATTTTAAACAATTGAATATCAAAATATTAATATTTTTTTAACGCATTAATTTAATTAATACATCTATTTTTACTTGTATTCTCTCTTCTAAAAATAGAATGCAATGCCTCCAAATTATCATATTTTCAAATTACCTATTGATGTGTCACTAAATAATTAACCAAAAGGGGAAGAAAACAAAAACCTTACAACATTATTTTAATCAATTAAACACAATCAATATTAATTTAAACATGAAAATTATGAAATCAACTAGTATTATTTTACTTGTATTGGCACTTACAGCTAGCTCTTATGCTCAAGAGAAAGGTCAAATCAAAGCAATCGAATTGCCCGGTGTAGTAATCAAAAGAGTCGGAAAAGATTTTTCTATTTATCTACCAGACAACAATCCAGATCAAAGAGTGAGAGCCATAGAGGAAAAATTCATAACCTATGACCTTGGAAAAAAAAACGAAGGAGCTGAAGAATACCTTTTGGTTATGAAAGGGAAAAACGGCCAACTTGCTGCGACTTATAATGAAAATGGAAAACTGACTCGTGTGGTTGAGAATTATAAAAACGTCATTCTACCTACTCCTGTAATTTATTCAGTATACAAAACGTATCCAAAATGGACTATTGTAAATGACAAGTATCTTTATACTCAAGAAGAAGGAGATGTTATAAAAAAACAATATAACATTAAGATTAAAAAGGATAAAGAAGTAAAACGTTTGGTTGTTCGTTCCAATGGAGAAATAATAAAAATTAAATAAATTATATTAAAAATAATAAAAAAAGCCACAAATTGTGGCTTTTTTTATACTAAAATTGCATACTTAAATACCATCGACATTTGCATTATTATCAGGCTCAATAAAAGAAGTGTCATAACCTCCAAACTTTTTCATATAACTTCTAATTGAAGTACCGTAAGCATCTCTAAAATAACGTTCTCCATTGGATCTGAAATATCTTTTCACCGAACGAACACCACCCAAATGAGCAGCTGCTAAGATCCCTGATTCTGTGATATGAATGCCATTAATTACAGCGCCCTCATATTTTTCAATCTCGTTTCGCAATAACCATTTGTTTTTTGCCAATAATGCTAGAAAAGCTTTTTCTTGTAAATCTGGATTTCTCAAAAAAGAAGTAGTATTATACACTCCAATAGTCCGCAAGGTTTCAGGTCCAAATTGGTATTTTCCTAAATAACCTAACGAATTGATTTTTCTGTATTTTCCTTGCGATTCTTTGAAAGCAATTGCTTCTTTATAACCAATAAAGAAATTTCCAGTAAAAGGAATATTCAATTTTGCGTAATCTTCTTGTTTTTGAGAGGGAAATAAATAGTCGGATTCATCTGTTCCGTCTGTTAGAAACCAAGGATTGGAATCTAAGTTAAAAGGTTTAAAACCTGAGCTTAAAAAAGCGATAATTAGTAGTAAAGTGGAATAAAAATGCCATTTCTTTATCATAAATTGTTTTTCTTCTAAACGCTGTCACTATTAGAAATTTCTACGGTGCAAATATACAACAAAAAATATAAGGCTTAAAATCAGCTTGTTAAAGTTTTCTAAAAACAATGCCTTAACCTTTTAGAAATAGTGGTAAGCCTAGTATTCAAGCGTTAGCGCTGGATTTTGATAATTCGAATAAAATCATAAAAAAAGAGCTCAAAAAAGCTCATTTTTATGAATTATTGATTCCATTTAGCGACTAAAAAAGGTGAAAAACAACTAATTTTCGCCTTTTTAAACTATCTTTTTACACCTTGACTATTCATCCAATTATAATATTTTTTAGCATTCTGTTCATGTTCAGCTTGAGTCACTGCAAAATCGTGGTACCCAAAACGATCTACACTCGCGCAGAAATAAATATAATTATGTTTTTCCGGATTCAATACTGCTTCAATTGCAGTAATATCAGGCATCGCAATTGGCCCCGGTGGAAGTCCAGCAACGGCGTAGGTATTATAAGGAGAATTAACTTGTAAATCTTTGTTTAACACTCTTTTAATTACTTGAGTAAAATCATTTGATTTCTTTTTTACGGCATAAATTACGGTTGGATCTGCTTGCAATAAAATACCTTTATGTAAACGATTTAAATATACCCCTGCAATTCTAGGTCTTTCATCTTTTTTCACAGATTCTTTATGCACTATCGAAGCTAAAATTGTTGCCTCAATTGGTGTTAACCCTTGTGCTTTAGCTTTGGCAACTCGCTCTTCATTCCAAAAAATACGGTATTCTTTAATCATTTTATCACGAAACTTGATAGCTGTTGTATTCCAATACAATTCGTAGGTATTAGGAATAAACATCGTCAGCACATTTTCTTCATTAAATCCATTTTCTTTTAAGAAAGTGGAGTCTTTAATAGACTTTAATAACGAAATACTATCCGCTTCAATTTCAGAACCAATTCTTCCTGCAAAGTCCTCCAATCGCTCTTGGTTGTTGAATGATAATTTTACTTCATTATTGATACGCAAAGCATTAATCAGTTCATTACTATTCATTCCTTTTTTGAATAGGAATTTACCTGGTTTCACATTATTAGGGTATTTCTTTTTATTCGCCACCGCATCAAATCGATCCATACTTTCAACATACGGAGCCACTATTTTTTTTACTGCTTCATAATCCGAACCTGTTGGAACGTAAACATATACCTCATTTTCTTCAAATTTAGTATTGTTCGAAAATATTTGACGCACTAATATAAGTCCGTAAATCATTAGAGCTGAAATGACAACAATACTAACTGTAGTGATGATTTTTTTTATATTCAAAATTGTATTTTTTAAAATGAATGATTAACTAATTGATAAAGAGCTTCGTCTTTAAAGATTCCGTTAACTAACGTCCAATCTTTTTTAACGCCTATTTTTTCGAATCCAAATTTAGTAAAAAGTGCTATACTAGCGATATTTTCTGTAGCAATATTTGCATACAATTGATGTAAATTCAGATTATAAAAAGCATATTGGATTAGCAATTCTAAAGCTTCTGAACCGATATTTTGTTTTCTATTCTCAATGGACTGAATTACAATTCCAATTCCGGCTCTCCTATTTTGAGGATCAAAGTCAAACAAATCAATCAACCCTATGGCAGGAAAATCTTCGTCTTGACAAATTGCCAATCGCAATTGTTTGGCCTCATAAATATCTTGATGGGCGTTTTCCAAATACTGCTTCACTAAAAACCGACTATAGGGTGCTTGTGTATTGCTCACTTCCCAAATACTTTGGTCATTTTCCATCGCATAGACAAACTCCAAATCATTGGGTTCCAATGCGCGCAGATAAATAGTTTTGCCTGTAAGGGTTATCATTTGCTAGATTTATATCTCAATTGTTCCTTTAAAAACAAATTCGGCAGGCCCTTTCAAAAACACATTGGTGTATTTTCCATCAACTTTATCAAATGAAACCGCTAATTTTCCGCCTTCAACATTCAAATTAATAGCGTTCAAATCCGTTTGACCTGTAGCATTCATTGCAATCGCTACAGCAGTAGCTCCCGTACCACAAGCTAGAGTTTCATCCTCTACCCCTCTTTCATAGGTTCGTAAAGAAAAAGTAGTATTGTCTATTTTTTTTACAAAATTAATATTACTTCCTTGTTGTCCATACAAAACACCATAACGAATAGCCGCTCCGTTCTCTTTTACATTATAGTTTTCTAAATCCTCAACTAGCTGCACATGATGTGGAGAACCGGTATTCAAAAAAGAATATTCTGGTGTGTTTTTAATTTCAGCAACATCAATCATTTGCAAAGAAACAATACCATCAGCAGCCACTGTTGCATAATGCAAGCCATCAGTAGCAATAAAAGTAGTTTCGTCTTGGATAACATTTAATTTTTTGGCGAAAGCCACCAAACAACGTCCTCCGTTACCACACATCGAACTCAAATTACCATCCGAGTTGTAATACACCATTCTGAAATCAGTATCCGTATCACTATCCAGTAAAATCAGTCCATCTGCTCCAATCCCAAAACGACGGTCGCATAAATGAGCTACTAATTGCGTGTTCTCTTTGGGGAAAGAATTCGAACGATTATCAATCATTACAAAATCGTTTCCTGTTCCTTGGTATTTATAAAATTCTAATTGCATTTTCTTGAATTATAAAACACAAAAGTACGAACTATTAATGAAATGTTAATCATTGTTAAAGAGCGTTAAACTGTTTTTTACAAAACAATTTCTCTTTTAAATTTACCATCAATAATTTAAAAACGAAAATCATTATGAATCGCTTTTCAAATCTATTTTTAGTCTCCCTATTGAGTGGAGCTGTAACCTTAAGCGCTTACAAACTTTTATTTGACCAAGATGGTTATTTTTCGAAAAACAAAGATGGATTAGTTACTGTTTCGGGTGATTATTATGGCAAACGAGTAGGATTCTCTCCAGAAAATGTTGATTTCACTGAATCTGCTGAGAAGACTATCCACACGGTAGTCCATGTAAAAAATGTCTCTAGAAGAACCATTTCTAATCCTATTATGGAATTCTTTTATGGGTATGGCGGTAGCCAACAACAAGAGCAAATTGGGACTGGGTCAGGGGTCATCATCTCCGAAGACGGTTATATTGTTACTAATAATCATGTGATTAAAGACGCTACAGAAATTGAAATCACGTTAAACAATAAAAAGTCATACAAAGCCAAACTCATTGGTACCGACTCCAAAATGGATATTGCTTTACTAAAAATCAATGCCGATGAAAAATTACCCTATACGGCTTTCGCCAATTCTGATTCAGTAAAAATTGGAGAATGGGTTTTGGCCGTTGGGAATCCGTATAATTTGACCTCAACGGTAACCGCCGGAATTGTATCTGCCAAAGCGCGAAATCTAGACACCAGCGGCATTCAATCTTTTATTCAAACCGATGCTGCGGTCAATCCAGGAAATAGCGGGGGTGCTTTAGTGAACACTCGTGGTGAATTAATTGGTATCAACACTATGATTAGCTCTCCAACCGGAAGTTATACCGGCTATTCTTTTGCAGTTCCTTCTAATATTGCCAGAAAAATCATCGAAGATATTATGGAATATGGTAACGTGCAACGTGGAATTCTTGGTGTTGAAGGAGGTGAATTAAATTCAAAATCATCTAAAGAATTAGGCATTTCTCAAACCGAAGGCTTCTACGTTAGTAGAGTAACTAAACGATCTGGGGCAGAAAAAGCAGGACTTCAAAAAGGAGATGTCATCATTAAACTAGACAATCAATCGGTTGCGACTTTTGCTGATTTATCAGGTTATATCAACACGAAACGTCCAAATGATAAAGTAGCGGTAACTATAATTAGAGAAGGAAAAAATAAAGTGGTACCCGTTATTTTAAGTAAAAACGAATATTTTAATACTGAGTTCAAAGGCTTGGAATTAGAGAATATTGATGCGACTGATAAGAAACGATTCCGCCTTAATTATGGCGTTAAAATCAAAGCAATTACTAACGAGAATTTGAAACAATACGAAACGGAGCTTTTAGGGAATATCATTTTAAGTATTGACAATGTAAAAGCAACCGATATTGAAACTGTTTCTAAATTACTGAATAACAAAGAAGAAAATCAAAGCATTCGCATTGAAATGATCAATCAAAATGGAGAAGTTTTTAGAATAATTATTTAATATTCACCTCATTTTAGAACAACAGCCGTCTTGACAATTTAAGACGGCTTTTTTATTTAATGGGTATTACTGTCGTAGTCTTCACTTCCGAAATAATGAAAAAACTATTAATCAAAGAAACTTCAGGTAAAACGGATAGTTTTTGTTGGTGAAAATGATGGTAGCTATCCATATCGGGTAATACTACTTTGAGTAAATAATCAAAATTTCCTGAAACAAAATTACACTCTACCACTTCGGGCATATTTAAAATTGAAGCGTTAAATCCTTCGGATACATCATGCGTTTGCTTCACCAAAGTAACCTGACAATACACTGTAAGATGCATTCCTAGCTTCTTTTTATTTAAAATAGAAACATATTTTTCAATAATCCCTTCTTTTTCCAAACGTTTTACTCTATCATGAACTGGCGTCAATGATAAATTAATCTTATTCGAAATATCTTTAAGTGTTAAATGAGCATCTTCTTGTAGCAAACGAAGAATTTTTTTATCAATAGCATCAATAGTCATCATAATAGTCGAAATTAAATAAGTTGAAAATGAATAAAGCGATTATTTTTCTTTTGCACTTCAAAAAACGAAACCTGAAAAGAAATAAATAATTTAAAAACACAAAATAAAAGAAATAATTTCTTAATTAAGCCTATTATTGCAATAATTTTTCCTTTATACATACATTTGTTACTGCATTTTAAATCTAACTTTAAAACTACAATTTATGATAATAGGTGTTCCAAAAGAAATTAAAAACAACGAAAATCGTGTAGCCTTAACTCCAGCGGGGGTGGCCGAATTCAAGAAACACGGACACGTAATTTATATTCAAGCTAGTGCAGGAGAGAACAGCGGTTTTAGCGATAGCGCTTACTCCAATGCTGGAGCTGTAATTTTACCAACAATTGAAGCGGTTTACGAAATTGCTGAAATGATTATTAAAGTAAAAGAGCCTATTGCATCTGAATACACTTTGATTAAAAAAGACCAATTGGTATTTACCTATTTCCATTTTGCTTCTTCAGAAGCATTAACCAAAGCCATGATAGAACGCGATGCGATTTGTTTGGCTTACGAAACCGTAGAAAAAACAGATCGTAGTTTGCCATTATTAGTACCAATGTCGGAAGTGGCAGGAAGAATGTCTATCCAAGAAGGCGCTAAATATCTAGAAAAACCGATGCAAGGAAAAGGGATTTTATTGGGCGGTGTTCCAGGAGTTAGCCCTGCTAAAGTAGTGGTTTTAGGTGGAGGAATTGTAGGAACACAAGCGGCAAAAATGGCTGCTGGTTTTGGTGCCAAAGTAACGATTATGGATGTGAGTTTAGCTCGTTTACGTTATTTGTCTGATATAATGCCAGCAAATGTAACTACCCTAATGTCTAATCATTACAACATTTGTGAAGCGATTGCTGATGCCGATTTAGTCATTGGAGCCGTTTTAATTCCAGGAGCCAAAGCACCTCATCTAATCACAAGAGACATGCTGAAGTTAATGAGTCCAGGAACAGTTGTAGTTGACGTAGCGGTGGATCAAGGTGGTTGTATTGAAACCTGTACACCAACTACACACGAAAATCCAACTTTCATTATTGACGGAATCGTTCATTATTGTGTAGCCAATATGCCAGGTGCAGTACCTTACACTTCTACTTTGGCTTTGACTAATGCTACTTTACCTTATGCGCTACAATTAGCCAATAAAGGTTGGAAAAAAGCTTGCAATGAAAACGAAGAATTGAAAAAAGGATTAAACATTGCCAATGGTAAAATTGTTTACAAAGGAGTTGCCGAAGCTTGGGGATTGCCTTTTGAAGAAGTAGCTACTATTTTATAAAATTTAATTTCCCCACATCATAAAAAAAGCCGTCTTGAAACAAGACGGCTTTTCTATTTATAATAGTAACCTAATTATTCTTTAGGTTTCGTAGCATAATATATCGGAATTCCTGTCAACATAATCAACACTCCCCAACCACAAGTAGAAAATTTTGTAATTAATAAAGAAACACATACTGCAGAAGCAATTACAATATACACCAATGGTAAAAAAGGATAACCAAAGGCTTTATACGGTCGTTCTACCTCAGGCATTTTTTTACGAAGAATAAAAATACCATAGATAGTTAGAATGTAAAATATTAAAACAATGATGATGACAAAATCCAATAAGTCTCCGTATTTTCCTGTCAAACATAAAAGCGAAGCCCAGATACATTGTACCCAAAGCGCCCATTCAGGTACACTTGCCGAATTCAAATTAGCGGCTTTTTTCAAGAACAAACCGTCTTTGGCCATGGTATAATAAACCCTTGCTCCTGCCATAATCAATCCGTTATTACAAGCAAACGTAGAAATCATAATCATTAAGGCAATAATGATAGTTCCCATATCGCCAAAAGTGTATTGAGAAGCCACTACTGCTACTCTATCCGATTTGGCTGTCGCAATTTCGTCTAATGGAATTACAGCCAAATACATCAAATTAGTCAAGACATAAATGATAGTAACAATAAAAGTTCCAAGGAACAAACTCAAACCTACATTACGTTTAGGATTCTTAATTTCCCCTGCAATGAATGTAACCCCAACCCAAGCATCACTTGAAAATAACGAGCCTACCATAGCAGCTGAAATTCCAGTCAACAAAGCCGTTCCTCCAATAGGCAACCACGAACCCGTATCTGTATTAAACGAGCGAGTATTCCAAGCATTTGACCAATTGGCATTCCAAACTTCAGCTTTAGCAGCCAATAAAAACCCAAAAATAATCAACCCAAATAGCGATAGAATCTTTATTACGGTTAAAACAGTTTGTAATGTTTTGCTGTTCTTTACTCCTCTGCTATTTACATAAGTAAGTAATACAATC
Organism: uncultured Flavobacterium sp.; assembly: GCA_964579755.1. Lineage (GTDB taxonomy): Bacteria > Bacteroidota > Bacteroidia > Flavobacteriales > Flavobacteriaceae > Flavobacterium. The sequence continues at coordinate 11,189 of CAZOHO010000005.1, read as the reverse complement.
GTAATAATTGAAACGATTTGAGCTGCGTTCAATTTAAAAGAACCTAACTCATATAAAATATTTTCATCACTTAAGGAAGGAATTAAATAGGCTGCAAATTTCGAAAAACCTACACCCACAGCAGCAATGGTACCCGTTTGAATAACTGCAAAGAAACTCCAGCCATACAAAAAGGCAATTAATTTATTATAGGCTTCTTTCAAATAGACATATTGCCCACCTGCTTTTGGAAACATAGCACTCAATTCTCCATAACTCACTGCCGCTATCATGGTGATTATTCCTGAGATTAACCAAATTAAAGTCAACCATCCTGCCGAACCTACTTGTCTAGCAATATCAGCACTTACAATGAATATTCCAGAGCCAATCATAGATCCTACTACTAACATAGTACCATCTAACAATCCTAATTCTCGTTTAAAATCTCCTGGTTGATTTTCTTCCATAATTATTGGTTTTAGTTTTTGGTTGGTTAAAGATATACTTTTTTTTAAAACCGAGTTTTTGAAAGTAAAAGAAATAAACAATACCCTATTTAAAACAAAAAACTCCTCAAATGAGGAGTCTTGAATATTTTATTATTGCTGTAACACCCGATTAATTTGGGTGAAATTTTTCTCGTAATATTTCTCTTTGGTAGACGAAATGATAACACCACTTTGGGTTGATGAATGAATGAATCGAATTTCTCCATCACACACTTCCACCACCATTCCCACGTGATTAATTTGACTTCCTCCTCTTGTCTTGAAGAAAATCAGATCTCCTTTTTTAGCTTCTTTAGCCTCTATTTTTGTTCCAATTGTTGCCATTTCAATAGAAGATCTTGGCAATTTAATATCCAAAGAACTAAATGTAGAGTACATCAAACCCGAACAGTCAAATCCATTTTTGGATGTACCACCCGAACGGTATCTCGAACCTAAATTATCCGATGCCATACGAATCAACTCATCTGCTAATTCTTCATTGGTGTTCCATTTTGCAATACTGCTAGCTATAGTAAGATTCTCTTTTTTTGCTACTGCATCAGTAATTTCTGCCGATACAAGTTGAGTTTCAACAGCAGCATCTTCTTGAATTGTTTTAGCTCCAGAGATGGTCAATTTAGCACCTACATACAAATTTTTAACAATCGCTGGATTTTGATTTTCTAATTCCGCTACCGAAATACCATACTTTTTAGCAATTCCGTATTTAGTTTCTTTTGCAAGCACCTCGTGAGTTACAGTCGCTATATTTTCTTCGACTGCTTCTTTTTTTATTAGCACTATTTCTTCTTTGGCTTTTTCTTTTAGCTCTATCTTTTTAGATTGTTCCACCTCCACTTGTTTTACCACTGGAGTAACGGCTGCAATTCCTTCTTTTACAGGAATCATAATTTTTTGACCCGCCTTAAGTGCTTCTTTTTCTAATATTGGATTGGCTTTATCCAAATCAGCCACTGAAATTCCATATTGTTTCGCTATCCCAAATTTTGTTTCAGAGGGTACTACTTCATGGATTGTTGTTCCTGTTTGTGGAGCAACTGGTAATGGAATATTCTTTTCTTGTTTTTCTTTTAGAACTACTTCTTTTTTAGGTTCTAATTTGAGAGTTTCTTTCTTAGTTACTGAACCAAGATTTGAATTGACTTTGGTAGGAATCTTAATTTTTTGTCCTGCTTTCAAACCAGTTTCAGCTAATTCAGGATTAGCGTTATTGAGTTCTTCTAGAGAGATTTCATATTGTTTTGCAATACCAAACAAAGTTTCTTTTGGTTGTACTTCGTGTGTATTTTCAACTAAAGCAACCTTTGATTCCGTTTTTGCTTTCATTCCTTTTGAAGTCTGACGTGGAATCAAAATAATAGATTCTAACTTTAGTGTTCGGCTACAATCTGGATTGAGTTCGTAAATAGCACTTGGATCTACTTTATATTTCTGGGCGATAGCAGTGATCGTTTCGCCTTTTTGTACGGTATGTTTTATCAGTTTTTCTTGAGAAAAAGCTGCTGAAAAGTTAATGAGCGATAAAATTAAAATTAGTTTGTAATACTTCATTCTGTTTTTAATTTTCAAACCCGATTTAATAATTCTAATGATTACTAAATTAAAGAAGCGATATGTAAATTATCATTTCTACAATAGAAAACGGGAATATTTCAAGAATTACAAAGATAGCCCTTTTTATGACTAAAAAAGTTAAAGCATTTATAAAATTAGTTCCAAAACAATATTTTAGAACTAATTTACCAATAGCCCTGATTGAAATGTAAAGCCTTTTGAAATGAAATTGCCACAGTTTTTTGAGAAAAAAGAGCGACTAAAATAAGCTCCTTTTTGAACTAAAAAATGGCAATTTCATAAAAAAGCTTGAAACGAAAAGCAGGATTAGCTCCCGCAAACTAAATTATGCCTTGCCAGTCGCAATTAAATTTAAGGCTGAACCCGCTACAAACCATCCTATTTGCCCTGCATTATAGGTATGATTAGCTAAGATAGTATCTTTGGTTCCATCAGCATGAACAAATTCTAAGGTTAGGGGTTTTGCTGGAGCAAATTCGGTTAAATCCATAAAGTTGATGGTGTCTCCTTCTTGAATTTTATCGTAATCAGCTTCATTAGCAAAAGTTAAGGCTAACATCCCTTGTTTTTTCAAATTGGTTTCGTGAATACGAGCAAATGATTTTACTAAAACAGCTTTTACACCCAAAAAACGTGGCTCCATGGCAGCATGTTCTCTTGAAGAGCCTTCGCCGTAATTATGATCTCCTACCACGATGGAAGGCACACCTGCCGCTTTATAAGCACGAGCTACTGCTGGAACGGCATCATAAGCACCCGTCAACTCATTTTTAACTTTATTCACTTCTTGGTTGAATGCGTTTACAGCACCAATCAACATATTATTAGAAATATTGTCCAAGTGACCTCGGAAACGCAACCAAGGTCCTGCCATTGAAATATGGTCTGTCGTACATTTTCCGAAAGCTTTGATTAACAATTTTGCACCCACAATATTTTTGCCGTCCCAAGCTTCAAAAGGGGCTAACAATTGCAAACGGTCAGACGTTTCAGAAACCGCCACTTGTACCCCCGAACCATCTGCTGCAGGTGCTTGAAACCCTGCATCTTCTACATCAAATCCTCTTTTTGGCAATTCATCACCCGTTGGAGGGTTTAGTTTTACTGCTTCACCTTTATCATTCAACAAGGTATCTGTAATTGGATTAAAGTCCAAACGTCCTGAAATAGCTAAAGCAGCAACCATTTCTGGTGAAGTTACAAAAGCGTGTGTATTTGGATTTCCGTCGGCTCTTTTAGAGAAATTACGGTTGAACGAATGGACAATTGTATTTTTCTCTCCCTTCTCAGCTCCTGCTCTATCCCATTGTCCGATACACGGCCCACAAGCATTAGTAAAAACTTTGGTTCCCATTTTTTCAAACGTATCAATAATTCCATCTCTTTCGATAGTGAAACGGATTTGTTCTGAACCGGGGTTAATCCCAAATTCAGCAACTGGTTTGATACCATGCGCTACCGCTTGTTCTACTATAGAAGCGGCACGAGACATATCTTCGTAAGAGGAATTCGTACAAGAACCTATCAAACCCCACTCTACTTTTAGAGGCCAACCATTGGCTTCCGCCTCCGCTTTCATTTTAGAAACTGGAGTTCCCCTATCTGGAGTAAATGGTCCGTTAATATGAGGTTCTAATTCGGATAAATTAATTTCAATTAATTGGTCGAAATACTGCTCTGGATTAGCATATACCTCTGGGTCTGCCGTTAAGTAATCGGCCACTTTATCAGCCGCATCTACCACCTCTTGACGACCTGTTGCTGCCAAATATCTTCTCATCGAATCATCGTAACCAAAAGTAGAAGTCGTCGCTCCTATCTCGGCTCCCATATTACAAATAGTCCCTTTTCCTGTACAAGACATATTGATTGCACCTTCTCCAAAATATTCGACAACCGCTCCAGTTCCTCCTTTTACGGTAAGAATATCAGCAACTTTAAGAATCACGTCTTTTGGAGCAGTCCAGCCGTTCAATTTTCCCGTTAATTTAACTCCGATTAATTTTGGAAATTTTAGTTCCCAAGACATTCCAGACATTACATCCACGGCATCAGCTCCTCCTACTCCAATGGCCAACATCCCTAATCCACCCGCATTTACGGTATGTGAATCGGTTCCAATCATCATTCCGCCAGGGAATGCATAATTTTCTAAAACAATTTGATGAATAATTCCAGAACCCGGTTTCCAAAAACCAATTCCGTATTTATTAGAAACTGAAGAAAGAAAGTCAAAAACTTCTTTAGATTGTGTGTTTGCTACCGCTAAATCCCATTTTGCACCAACTTTAGCTTGAATTAAGTGATCACAATGTACGGTAGTGGGAACTGCTACTTTGGATTTACCCGCATGCATAAATTGCAATAACGCCATTTGCGCCGTCGCATCTTGACAGGCCACTCTATCTGGGGCAAAATCTACATAATCAACACCTCTTGAAAAAGCCTGTTTAGCAGCTCCATCCCAAAGGTGGCTGTATAAAATTTTCTCTGTCAAACTAAGTGGACGACCCACAATCTCACGAGCTTTGTCAACTCGAGAAGCCATATTTTCGTACACTTTTTTAATCATTTCAATATCAAAAGCCATAAGAATTATTTTTAGATAGTTAGTATAAAAGTTTATTACTTACCAATTTACGAAAAAACGACCAGATAAAAAACAAAAAAGCCTAAGTTTAACTTAGGCTTTCGTTTTTATAAAGAAATAGTAGGTACTATCCCACTAACAATTTATGAGAAGGCGCAAACTTAGTTAAGTTAATACCTTCCACTGCTTGTTTATACTCTTCAATAGACGGTGTTCTACCTAAAATAGTTGATAAAACAACTACAGGTGTAGAAGATAATAATGATTCTCCTTTTTTCTCTGCAGTGTCTTCCACCACTCTTCCTTGGAATAAACGAGTAGAGGTTGCCATAACGGTATCTCCTTTAGATGCTTTCTCTTGGTTACCCATACAAAGATTACATCCTGGACGCTCTAAGTACAACATATTTTCATATTCTGTACGTGCCGCTGCTTTAGGTGCATTATCATCAAATTCAAAACCTGAATATTTTTGCAACACTTCCCAATCGCCTTCTGCTTTTAATTCATCAACAATATTGTATGTTGGTGGAGCCACCACTAAAGGCGCTTTAAATTCCACTTTACCTTGTTGTTTTTCGATGTTTTTAAGCATTTGAGCCAATATTTTCATATCGCCTTTATGTACCATACAAGAACCGATAAATCCTAAATCTACTTTTTTATCCCCTCCGTAAAAAGAAAGCGGTCTAATCGTATCGTGGGTGTATCGTTTGGAAACGTCTTTATTATTTACATCTGGATCTGCAATCATTGGTTCTGCAATCTGATCTAAATCAATTTCTACTTCTGCATAATATTTAGCATTAGCATCTGGTCTTAAAGCTGGTTTTTCACCTGATTTGATTTCAGCAATTCTCTTATTGGCTTTATCAATCAATCCTTTAAGGACTTGTTTGCTATTATCCATGCCTTTATCAATCATAATTTGGATTCTTCCTTTAGCAATTTCCAATGATTGAATCAAAGTTTCATCTTCTGAGATACAAATAGACGCTTTAGCTTTCATTTCAGCAGACCAATCTGTAAAAGTAAATGATTGGTCAGCCGTTAATGTACCAATATGTACTTCGATAATTCTACCTTGGAACACATTTTCGCCACCAAATTTATGTAGCATTTGCGCTTGAGTTGCATGAACTACATCACGGAAGTCCATATACTCTTTCATAGCCCCTTTGAAAGTTACCTTAACTGATTCAGGAATTGGCATAGAAGCCTCTCCTGTAGCTAAAGCCAATGCAACCGTACCAGAATCCGCACCAAAAGCTACTCCTTTAGACATTCTTGTATGAGAGTCACCACCAATAATGATAGCCCAATCATCAATTGTAATATCATTCAACACTTTGTGAATAACATCCGTCATAGCATGATATACTCCTTTTGGATCACGAGCTGTGATTAAACCAAAATCGTTCATGAATTTCATTAATTTTGGGATATTGGCTTGTGCCTTTTTGTCCCAAACTGAAGCGGTATGACATCCTGATTGGTACGCTCCATCAACGATTGGAGATATTACTTTGGCAGCCATCGATTCTAATTCTTGAGCAGTCATCAAACCTGTTGTATCTTGCGACCCAACAATATTTACTTCTACACGAACATCTGAACCCGCATGTAATATTTTTCCTGGAGTTGTTCCAACGGCATTTCTATTGAATATTTTTTCAACTGCTGTAAGTCCTTGCCCTGCATGTGAAACTTCTTTTGAAGGAGCAAAAACCGTCGGAATATCAATTCCTAATACCTTACAAGCAAATGTTTGGATTTTTTTACCAAATACAATAGCATAAGAACCACCTGCTTTGATAAATTCCATTTTTTGTGGCGTGAATGATCTTGAAATATCAATCAATTCTTGATCGCCATTGTATAATTTTTTAGTTTTAGTATTGATAGTCAAAACTGTTCCTGTTGCAACAGAATAAGCTTGTTCTAAAATAGGATCTCCATTTTCATCACGAACAAGAGTACCATTTCCATCTACTTTTTTAACCCAGTTTTTCAAATCAATTCCAATACCTCCCGTTACATCAACTGTAGTAAGGAAAATTGGAGAAATTCCATTCGTTCCACCAACAATTGGCGCAATATTTACAAACGGAATATATGGACTTGCTTGTTTACCAGTCCAAAGTGCTACGTTGTTCACTCCTGACATTCTAGAAGAACCAACACCCATAGTCCCTTTTTCAGCAATTAACATCACACTTTTATCAGGATGTTGCGCTTGAAGTGCTTTAATCTCTTCTTGCGCTTGAGGGGTAATCATACATTTACCGTGTAATTCACGGTCTGAACGCGAGTGCGCTTGATTTCCTGGAGACAATAAATCTGTAGAGATGTCACCTTCACCAGCAATGAATGTAACGACTTTAATTTCTTCTGCTATTTCTGGTAATTTTGTAAAAAACTCCGCTTTAGCATAACTTTCTAAAATTTCTTTTGCAATTGGATTCCCATTAGTATAGGCCTCTTGCAAACGTGCTGTATCAGCATCGTAAAGATACACTTGTGTTTTAAGTACATCTGCCGCTTGTTTTGCAATTGCCAAATCATTTCCTAAAGCCAAATCAAGTAAAACTTCAATTGAAGTTCCTCCTTTCATGTGAGACAACAATTCCAAAGCAAAAGCTGGTGTGATTTCATTCACTATCTCTTTTCCAAGAATAATATCTTTTAAGAAATAGGCTTTTTTACCTGCGGCACTTGTAGTTCCCGGTAAAGTATTATAAATAAAAAACGAAAGACATTCGTTTCTATTTGGGTTGTTAGTATCTTTGATTTGCGCTATAATCTCACTTAGTAATTCAGCGCTATCAATTGGTTTTGGATGCAATCCTTGACCTTTTCTTTCTTCAATTTCTTTAATGTATTCGTTATAAAGATTCATTGCATTATCAATAGCCATAGTATATTTGGGTATTTTTGTTTTTATGTCCAGCAAATTTAGAAATTAAAGCCGAGATTTAAAAATAATTTAATAAATCTAGTTCTATTGCCGATTATTATTATAAAATAATAAATCAGATTTAATTTTATTGCAAAAACAATAATTTAACCCAATAGATATTAAACAATTAACAAAATAACTATGTATTTATCAAATCAAAAGAAGTGTTATTATAAAAGGAATTGAAAAAATATCAATTTGCACAATTAGAGCAGTTTATCGATAATCATTTCTTCTGTAATGCCTTCGGCATCCGCTTTGTAGTTTTTAATGATTCGATGACGTAGGATTCCAATAGCAACCGCTTTAACATCTTCAATATCTGGAGAGAATTTTCCGTTAAAAGCGGCGTGGGCTTTGGCTGCTAAAATTAAATTTTGCGAAGCTCTTGGGCCAGCACCCCAATCCAAATAGTTTTTCACAAAATCGTTTGACAACGCACTATCTGGACGCGTCTTTCCTACCAAAGCAACCGCATATTCAATCACATTATCTGCTACTGGAATACGGCGAATTAAGTGCTGAAAATCAATAATTTCTTGGGCAGAAAATAGTGGTTCAATAACACTTTTTACATCCGAAGTGGTTTGTTTGACCACCTGAACTTCTTCTTCAAAAGTGGGGTATTCTAATTTAATAGCAAACATGAATCGGTCCAATTGCGCCTCTGGCAAAGGATAGGTTCCTTCTTGCTCAATTGGATTTTGAGTAGCCAAAACAAAATACGGCAAGTTCAACTGATATTGATGTCCTGCAATAGTAACCGAACGCTCTTGCATGGCTTCTAACAAAGCGGCTTGCGTCTTTGGCGGCGTTCTATTGATTTCATCTGCTAAGATAATATTAGAAAAAACAGGGCCTTTAATAAATTTGAATTGTCTGTTTTCATCTAAAATCTCGCTTCCTAAAATATCCGAAGGCATTAAATCTGGCGTGAACTGAATGCGTTTGAAATCCAACCCTAAGGCTTGCGCCAAAGTATTTACCATTAACGTTTTAGCCAATCCTGGAACACCTACTAATAAAGCATGTCCGCCAGAGAAAATAGCCAACACAATTTGGTCAATCACAGCGTCTTGACCCACGATGATTTTAGCAATTTCTTTTTTTAGCGCGATTCTTTTTTGAACCAAGTTATGTATAGCAGCTACATCAGACATTTTCGATATTGTTTAAATGGAAAAGAGTTAGCAAAATGATTTTGATTTCATAAAGCTAACTCTTTTTTAATTTATTTTAAAAATTTATTTTTTCAACCAGTTGTTGGTAAAAACACAATCTCTGTATTCACCCACAATTTTAATATAAGTGTCTTTAATTTTTTCGTCAAACCATTTGGCAATCGCCTTGATTTGTTTTTCTTTCAAAGCCAAATCCTTGATTTTAGTATAATCTTTTGCATAATCAGCGGTATGCTCATTGATTCTATTGGTTACTGTAACCAATTTATATTGTTTTTTTCCTTCTTGAGGTTCTTCCGCAAAAGCAGATGAAACTTCATTTTCTTTCAAATTAGACACTTGCGCGTACAAACTCGGATCCATTTTAGTCAATTCAAAACGAGTATCTTGCGTTTTAGGATTGATCAAAGTTCCTCCATTGGTTCTTGTTTCTTTTTCATCAGATAAGGTTCTTGCAGCTTCTGCAAATGTGATTTCCTTATCCATAATTCGTTTACGAATCAAATTGATTTTTTCTTTTGCTTCTTGCAACGATTCTTCAGTTACTTTAGGAGCCAATAAAATATGACGCAATTCTACCTCTTGCCCTTTTATCTTTTCTACATAAATAATGTGGTATCCAAAATCTGTTTCAAATGGCGCTGAAATCTCTCCTTCAGCCAAACTGAATGCCACATCCTTAAATTCTTTTACGAAAGGTGTTTTACGATTCATTTTGTAATACCCACCACTCGCTCTTGATCCTGGATCTTGCGAATACAACACCGCTTTGGTAGCAAAACTAGATCCTTCTTGAATTTCTTTTTTGAAACCATTCAAACGGTCAATTACTTTTTGTTTATCAGCATCCGAAATTTTAGGTTTTACCACAATTTGCGCTACTTCCATTTCGGCACCAAAAACTGGCAATTCGTCTTTTGGAATTTTCTTAAAAAAGTTACGCACCTCCTCAGGTGTAATTTGCACATCGTCAACAATTTTCTTTTGCATTTCGGATGTTAGCTTGTTTTCTTTTAGAATATCAAAAAAATAGGTTCTAAATTCTTCTTCGTTGTTTTTCTTGTAGTAACTCACCACCTTGTCCATAGAACCTAATTGCTCTGTCATGTAGTTCAAACGCTCGTCCATCATAGCTTTCACCTCAGAATCAGTCACTTTAACACTATCTTGTACGGCTTGGTGCGCATACAATTTGTCTTCCATTAGCTTGCCTAACATTTGGCATCTTGTAATGTCTTTTACAGAACCGCCTTGACTTGCAATCTCCAAATAAGCTTTGTCAATATCCGAATCCAAAATAATGTAATCTCCAACGGTAGCGATAACACCATCTACTTTCATTTTTTTTGACGAGTCCGTTTTTGGTGCTTCTTTTGTGGGTTGGTCTTTAATCACCTCTTGGGCAGTTAAAGTCACTACAGAAAAAAGAACCAAGAATAAAGAAAGTGCTTTCTTAGTAACAAAAGAGGAAATCGATGGTAATTGAAATATCATTGTTTAATTTTTATTTTTTAGTATTCTAATACTAACTATAGAAGCCGAAATGTATTATTGCCAACAAAAATAACAATTCAATTAGAGAATGCAAGTGAACTGAGTACTATTAACAAAAAATTATTAGGCTAGATTAAAAAAAAACTACAACTTTTTAGAATTGTAGTTCTTATTGGATTATTTAATTTTTTATATATTGAAAAACCACACTGTTATTGTATTAATAAACACAAACAATGTGTATTTACAAATTTGAAAACTTAATATATCCGAATTACAGCCCGTTCTGCTTCTTTTCCCCATTGTACCTGCCAAGTCCTACCGTCAATTTGATCAAACAAAATAAAATTATAGATGTTAGTTGTTGGATATAGAAAGAATCTACCATTCTTCTCGTCTTCTTTATTAACCCTAGAAACATCTGATAATAAAGTCTCAAATCGATATTGGCTTTCTGTACTCCATTGAACTTGCCACATTTGACCATTTCTAGTGTTCAATTTAATAAATGTATACATATTTCTTGTAGCAAATAGTCGATACTCAACATTGCCATCCGTGGAAATATTCTGTTGAGGAGTATCAGATGTACTTTGACCAAAAACCGAAAATGTTGTCAAAGTAATTATTGACACTAATAATAATTTTCGCATACTTATTTAACTTTTTTAATTTCCCTAAAGATGTACAGCTAATAATATCATACAAATCATTTATATCTATGATAAATATGACTTTTTTAGTAACTCAAAAATATAAAAAATGTTGTACTAATTAACAAAAGCGATTATTATATTCCAAAAGCTGGTGTTGAAAACGAAAATCCTAGAAATGGGGCAGAGATTAGTTATTTAGTGAAGTAAATAGTATTTTTGCCATCCATTATAGCATTTATG
>CAZOHO010000004.1:3913-28621 GCA_964579755.1 uncultured Flavobacterium sp. | reverse complement strand
TGTAAATCTGCTGTGAAAACTTCGCAGGTTCGAATCCTGCTCTCCCCACAAAAAAAGCCTTGTTATTCAATTACAAGGCTTTTTTATTATGTATTAGTATCATTGCTCAAACTAAGGTTAACAAGAAATAGTTCAAATGGATTATCAAGACTTTTATAAACTTAGTTGACCTTAAAACTGCATTGAATTTGAGTCCCTGTTCCAAGTTGGGTAGTAATACTTAAATGAGCATTTACCTTTTCGGCTCTTTCTTTCATGTTTTTCAATCCAATGCCTTGTTTTTCGATTGTATTTTTATCAAAACCTTTACCATTATCTGAAATTAAGACCTCTATCGTTTGTTTGTCTTTAATAGAAATCACAACCTTACATTCGGAAGCCTCTGCATATTTAGTCACATTAGATAATGCTTCTTGAATAATACGGTATAGTGTAATTTTAATTAAACCTGAAACCAATTCCCAATCAATCATCGCATCACAATCTAGACTAAAACGAGTAGTTCCCATTTCATTCGCTTGTTGAACACAATTTAATAGCAACATTTTAAAGTCAAAATGCGAATCCATTTCTTCTGTTCGTAAATCATGGGTTATCTCGCGAATCTCATTTTCTATAGCGTGTATCTCTTCAATGTATTTTTTTCTCTTGGCTTTAGTATCGCTATCGTCACTTTCATTTAGAGTTTTTAAGACTAGATGAACGCCTAATAATTTATTGGTAACACTATCATGCAATTCTTTTGAAATTCTATTTTGCTCAATTACTTTTGCCTGAGTTAAATCAATTTGATAATGCTGTAGTAGCTCAAATAATTCAACATTTGCTTCTTGTAACTGGCGTTGGTATTCCAATTCTTTTCTTTTATTTCTCCAATATCGCAAAACTAAGATTACCACAAAGAAAACGATCAAAATGAACGAACCTGTAATAAGATATAAATTATTCTTACTCAACACCTTATTTTGATCTTCTATTACTGAGGTTTCATACGCAATTCGTGCATATTTATTATTGGTTTTTCTTTGAGCAATAGACAGACTGTCTGACAATTGAATTATTTTTTCTTTATAATAAGAATCTTGATGTGGCTCAGCCTTAGCCAATAATTCATAAATTAATTTTATTTCGCTGTTTGCTTTAATTTTTTTACCCAAAAACAATGATTTTTTCAAAAATCGAAGAGATTGAGCTGTATCTTTCACTGTTAAATAATATTCTCCCAAAGTAATTAACTTATAAAACGTAGTGGTTTGATTCCCATATTTTATTGAGGCATTTAACGATTTATAGAGCATCGTTTCTACTCCACGTAAATCTCCTTTCTTCATCATCGAATACCCCAGATTCCCTAGTACAATTGAATAATCATTGGGCCACTTGTCTTCTAATTCTTTAGTTATTAGTGGTTTTATTGTTGTTATAGATTTTTCATATTGATGTGTTTTATCATAAATATTAGCCATGTTGATCGATATAGCTACATCACAATTTGAATAACTATTATAATTAATACCTGCTTCACGAGCCATTTTTAATTGATTTTTAGCTTGTTCAAAATAGTCTAGAGCAGCATCATAATCTTCTAGATTTTCTAAATTACAACCCATCAAATTATAAACCGTGTAAAGTAATTCATGATTTGAATTTGATTTCAATAACTGAAGTGCTTTTGAAAGTTCTATTTCGCTTTGCAAATAATTCCCTTCATAAAACAAAACATACGCCTTATTGAAGCTCATCTTCCCCATATACTCATCATTCCCAATGATTTGGTACAACTTTTCGGCCCTCTGATAATAAAAATAGGCACTATCCTTATGGTTTTGAATATAAGTATCTCCTATAAAACTGTAGGATTTCGCAATATTTAATGTGTCTGATCTGTCTATCGCAATTTCAAGAAGATCTCTACTTATTTTTAATGATTTTGGTAAATTATTAATATAATAATACTCCGTAGACAAGTCAAAAAGATACTTTACACCTTGTTCATTATTAGGAATGGTTGCAACATCTTTATAAAGTGAATCTAAAAATTTCCTTTTTTGTTTTCCAAGTAATTGATTATACTCATTGTAAGGAAAAACAATAGTCTTTAAGCCAGTATTTTCATTTTTTAAACAAGAAAACAAACTTAATGCTAGTAGTATGAAAATGTATTTTTTCATGCTTAATTCATTTAAATAATTATAGTTTCCCTAATCGCTGCATGATAAAAAGCACTATAATTGGAATGATCAATAAAATAACCATTAAGGTATGTTCTACTAATAATTGAGGTTGTTCAATGAGCGTAATTGCATAACCACCAACAGCTCCTCCAAAATGTGCCGAATGTCCAATGTTGTCATTTTGAGATTTCATTCCGTAAATGGAATACAGTAAGTACAAAATACCAAAAAGATAAGCTGGAATAGGAATAACAAAGAACAGCCCTAGCATCATGTCAGGTTGCAACAAAATAGCCGAATACAAAACTCCTGTAACTGCTCCCGAAGCACCTACAGCACGGTAACTATAGTTGTTTTTATTAAAAATATAGGTCAATAAATTTCCAAAAACTAAACTTCCCATATAAATAAGAACAAAAGTCCAATTCCCTAAATAAGCTAAAACCAAAGGCGCAAAAAACCAGAGCGTCATCATATTGAACAGTAGATGCATAATATCCACATGCAAAAAACCAGAAGATAGCATCCTGATTTGTTCCCCCTTATGAATACTTCCAATATGGAACTCGTATTTTCTAAAAAAAGAAAGGTCATTAAATCCTTTATAACTTATCAAAACTGTAACAGCAATGAGTATTAGCAATATCATATTCATATCACTTTATTTTTAGTGAATGGTAAAGATAGTAATTCGGCTAAATTGACGTTGTTCTATTTCAAATTTAAATTCTCATTTATTTTAAATTATATTTGTCAAAAATTACCGCATGCAATTTCTGATTTTTATACTAAGTTTTCCCTTGCTTTGGATTATTTCGATACTCCCCTTTCGCCTTTTCTATTGGTTTTCTGATTGTATTTATTTCGTAGTGTATTATATTATTGGATATCGAAAAAAAATAGTTCGTTATAATTTATCTATTGCACTACCCCATCTGACTGAGGAGAAGCGTTTAATTATAGAGAAAAAATTCTACCAACACATGTGTGACATGTTTTTAGAAATGATTAAAACCATGTCTATTTCATCGGCAGAAATGAATAAACGTTTTGTAATTACGAATATTGATTTAATAAAAAAATACGAAGAGAAAGAGAAAAGTATAATATTATTAGCCTCTCATTATGCTAGTTGGGAATGGCTACTATCTATTAACGAAAGAACCAAATTCAAATGCATAGGAGTTTATAAAAAAATAAACAATCGCTATTTTGACGCACTTGTTAGAAGAATTAGATCTAAATTTGATTCTGAGTTAGTTACTACAAATAAAACAATTGCTTTAATCGCCGAAAACCAAGAAAAAGGAATTATGGGAATGTATGGATTGGCTAGCGACCAGTCCCCTCAAGTTCATAAAACGTTTCATTGGCAACAATTTATGGGAATAGAAGTGCCCGTTCATACTGGTGCCGAGATGCTTGCTAAAAGATACGACTTAGAAGTGGTTTTTGCAAAGGTAAAAAAAATAAAAAGAGGCTATTATGAGGCTACATTTATTCCAATATGTGATAACCCAACATCTATTCCTGATTATAAAATTACAGATACTTATCTAAAAGAAGTAGAGCAACAAATTCTAGAAGCACCCGAATATTATTTTTGGACACACAAAAGATGGAAACATCGTAGAGCATAGATAAAAAAATCCCCTTTCTTTCAGAAAGGGGATTTTTATTTACAATAGTAATCCAATTAAATTCCTGCAACTACTTTTATCTCATCAATGATTCGCAATGCTAATACATCCGCTTCTTTTTGTGAAGGAGCTTCAGTATAGATTCTGATGATAGGTTCTGTATTGGACTTTCTTAAATGAACCCATTCGGTAGCAAAATCAATTTTTACTCCATCAATTGTCGTAATATCTTCGTTTTTATATTTATCAGTCATAGCAACCAAAATAGCATCTACATCAATTTGAGGAGTCAACTCGATTTTGTTTTTGCTCATATAATATTCAGGATATGACGCACGTAAAGCCGAAACTGTCATTTTTTTGTTAGCCAAATGTGTTAAAAATAAAGCTACTCCAACCAAACTATCGCGTCCATAATGCAATTCAGGATAAATAATTCCGCCATTTCCTTCACCTCCAATAACCGCGTTATTCTTTTTCATTAACTCCACTACATTCACTTCTCCCACGGCACTTGCTTCATAGCTTCCATTGTGGGCATTGGTAACATCACGCAAAGCGCGAGACGAAGACATATTCGAAACGGTATTGCCGGGAGTTTTACTCAATACATAATCAGCACAAGCCACCAAAGTATATTCTTCACCAAACATTTCGCCATCTTCAGAAATGAAAGCCAAACGATCTACATCGGGATCTACTACAATCCCAAGGTGCGCTTTTTCTTTGACAACCAATTCTGAAATATCAGTCAAATGTTCTTTCAACGGTTCTGGATTGTGAGGAAAATGACCGTTTGGTTCGCAGTATAATTTCACTACTTCAACCCCCATTAATTCTAATAATTTTGGAATAATAATCCCGCCAGACGAATTTACACCATCGACTACCACTTTGAATTGCGCCGCTTTTACAGCTGCTACATCCACTAAAGGCAAATTCAACACTTCATCAATATGAATGTCCATATAGGCATCGTTTTCTACAATAGTTCCTAGCGAGTCCACATCTGAAAAATCAAAAGCTTCTGCTTCAGCAATTTCCAAAATTTTCTCTCCTTCTACTCCATTTAAAAATTCCCCTTTTTCGTTTAATAACTTCAAAGCGTTCCATTGTTTGGGATTATGAGAGGCGGTCAAAATAATCCCTCCGTCTGCTTTTTCTAAAGGCACAGCTACTTCTACTGTAGGCGTAGTAGACAATCCCAAATCAATCACATCAATTCCTAGCCCAACCAAAGTATTTACTACTAAATTATGAATCATTGGCCCCGAAATTCTAGCATCACGACCAATCACTACTGATAATTTATCTTTGCCTGAATAGTTTTTCAACCAAGTTCCATACGCCGAAGCAAATTTCACTGCGTCAACTGGAGTCAGGTTATCTCCTACTTTACCTCCGATTGTTCCTCGAATTCCTGAGATTGATTTTATTAAAGTCATCTGTATCTGAAAATTAAATTTTTGTTTAGAAATACAAATATAAAAGTTCGCGTTTAGCAAAACGAGATATTTCTTAAGTTTTTATCAAAAATGAAATTCTTTTATAAACTGAACTTTGTATATTTGGAAAGCAACAACTTGAAAAAACTATGAATTTCCTTGCTCATATTCATCTTTCTGGAGAAAACGAATTCATCAAAATTGGCAATTTTATGGCCGATGGAGTTCGAGGAAAACAATATGAAAATTTTCCTCCAGCAATTCAAAAAGGAATTTTGTTGCATCGAGCCATTGATACTTTTACTGATGCCCATCCGATTTTCAGACAAAGTACTAAAAGGTTGCATTCGCGTTACCATCACTATGCTGGAGTTATAGTTGATATGTATTACGATCATTTTTTAGCCAAAAACTGGTCCAATTATAACCCTGAAAATTTAAATCTTTATGCCAATACCTTTTACCAATCCTTGTTAGACAATCATACTATTTTAACCACTAAAACCCAAAATTTGTTACCCTATATGATGGAATACAATTGGTTAGTAAATTACCAATCCATATCGGGATTAAAACGCATATTGACTCAAATGGATTACCGTACCAAAAATCAATCTTTGATGCGATTTGCAACCGAAGAACTTATTACTTACTATGATGAATTTGAAACAGAATTTTCACTTTTTTATAAAGAAGTACAACTATTTTCAAAAGATAAATTAGCCCAATTATGAAATTACAACAAAAATATTGTAGCCTTTTTGTACTTTTTTTTCTATCCCTTTTCACGTCAGCTCAAACCGGTTTAATTGCCGATAAAGCTATGGTCGTGTCGGCTCGTGAAGAAGCCTCTAAAATAGGGGCGGAAATTCTAAAAAAAGGCGGAAATGCCTTTGACGCTATGATTGCTACCGAATTGGCTTTGGCTGTAGCCTACCCCTATGCTGGAAATATCGGTGGGGGTGGATTTATGGTATATCGCAAAGCGAATGGAGAAACTGGAGCCTTGGACTACCGCGAAAAAGCACCATTGGCTGCGACAAAAAATATGTTTTTAGACAAAGATGGAAAAATAATCAAAGGAAAAAGTACCGAATCCCCTTTGGCCATTGGTATTCCTGGAACTATTGCAGGCGTATTTGCTGTTCATAAAAAATTAGGAACATTACCGATGTCTGAGATTATGAAACCCTTAATTGAACTGGCAGAGAAAGGAGTAATAGTTACTAAAAAACAAGAAAAATGTTTGAATGATTATCGTGAATCTATTATCAAGGCGAATGGGAATACAACCAAATTCGCCACTGTATTCAAAGAAAATGATACCATCAAATACCCAGCTTTAGCCGAAACACTGAAACGTATTGCAAAGAATGGTAAAAATGAGTTTTATAAAGGACAAACCGCAGGTAAATTAATTCGCTATTTTAAAAAAATAGGCGCTATTATTACCAAAGAAGATTTGGCACAATACGAAGCCAAATGGAGAAATACACTTGAGTTTGGATACAAAGATCTGAAAATAATATCCATGACACCGCCGAGCAGTGGCGGAATTTGTTTGGCACAAATTATGAAAATGATTGCACCTTTCGATTTGGCAGCTATGGGACATAATTCTCCCGAAGCGATTCAAATAATTGTGGAATCCGAACGAAGAGCCTATGCCGACAGAAGTTACTTTTTAGGCGACCCTGATTTTGTAAAAATTCCACTGAAAGAATTAATGGATGTGGATTACCTCAATGACAGAATGTCTAGTTTTAATTTAAATAAAGCTACTTTATCATCTGATATAAAGGAAGGTAAAGTGACCTATAACGAAAGTACAGAAACCACTCATTACTCTATTGTAGATTCTTTTGGAAATGCAGTTGCTGCTACAACCACTATTAATGACGCATTTGGTTCTAAATATTATTGCGATGAATTAGGCTTTTTCTTGAATAACGAAATGGATGATTTTAGTGCTAAACCAGGTGAGCCTAATCTATTTGGATTGATTGGAAATGAAGCCAACAGCATCGCTCCTCAAAAACGAATGTTGAGTTCTATGACCCCTACAATTGTAGAAAAAAATGGAAAATTATTTATGGTGGTAGGCTCACCAGGAGGTTCCACAATTATTACCTCGGTTTTACAAACGATTCTAAATGTGTACGAATATAATTTGAGTATGCAGGAAGCTGTCAATGCACCTCGCTTTCATCACCAATGGTTACCGGATTTGATTACATTTGAACCTAAAGCTTTTGACACAAAAACTTTGGAGAGTTTGAAATCAAAATCCTATTTAATTAACGAAAAAACAACTCCTGTAATTGGAAAGGTAGACGCTATTTTGGTTTTACCTAATGGAAAACTAGAAGGTGGCGCCGATTATAGAGGAGATGACAAAGCTGTTGGATATTAATTACTACTTATGAATTTCATTACCGAATTAGAAAACGAATTCAAGACCAAGCAACATCCAGAAAATGCTTTGCCCATGGCAAAATACATGAAGGATTTATTTCCGTTTTTTGGAATCAAAACAGACGAAAGAAGAGCCATTTTTAAATCTGTTTGTAAAAACCATCCAACTGAAATTAATAACAATGCAAGAGCAATCGGTTGGGAACTTTTTTTGAAAAAAGAACGTGAACTTCAATATTGCGGTATTGAAATCATTATTAAGACTCTAAAAAACAAATATGTAGTTGAAGATATCATTTGGATTGAAAAATTATTGATTACCAATTCTTGGTGGGATAGCGTAGATACGATTTCAAAATTCATGCTTGGTGCTTATTTGCAACAATTTCCATCTGAAATCCCCACTGTCGTAGAACGATTTTCAAATGCAGAAAATAGGTGGTTGAACCGAAGTGTGATCTTATTCCAACTAGGTTACAAATCACAAACTGATTTCAAGTTACTGCAATCATTATGCTTAAAACACAGTCATTCCAATGAATTTTTTATTCGAAAGGCAATTGGTTGGGCGCTGCGAGAATATGCCAAGACCGATCCGGAAGCGGTTCGAAAATTTGTATTACAATCGAACTTAAAGCCTTTGAGTAAAAAAGAAGCTTTAAAAAATATTTAATTGTAATTTAGCGCGCTGAAAAAAAACTCTAATGCTGAAGAAAGCTTTTCATAAAATAGAACAAACTATCGCTTGGTCAAGATCAAAATTAGGCGATAAACAATTTATCTTTCTATCGGCTGTTCTTGTTGGTATATCGGCAGCGTTTGCTGTAATTGTGCTGAAAGCTTTTGCTCACTGGGTATTTACCTTTGCTACGTATGTCAGTCGGATTCTAAAATTAGGTTTTTTCAACAGTATCTTACCCATTATCGGGATTTTATTAACGGTTTTTGTAATCAAAAAATTCTTAAGCGGAACTATCCAAAAAGGGACTTCCCAAATCTTGTATGCGGTGGCCAAAAAAGCCAGTATTATCCCAAGAAAACAAATGTATGCACAAATCATCACCAGTTCGTTAACCGTTGGGATGGGTGGTTCTGCCGGACTAGAAAGTCCCATTGTAATTACGGGTGCTGCCTTTGGTTCTAATTTTGCTCAAAAATACCGATTAAGCTATAAAGACAGAACCTTACTTATTGGATGTGGCGTTGCTGCTGGTATTGCAGCCGCTTTTAACGCGCCTATTGCGGGAGTTTTATTTGCCATTGAAGTACTCTTAGTTGATGTAAGTATTTCGGCTTTCACCCCTATTATGATTGCTGCGGCTACGGGAGCTTTGGTTTCTGTAATTGTATTGGACGAAAGCATTTTACTTTCCTTCAAACAACAAGAAGATTTCAATTACCATAACATTCCGTTTTATGCGTTTTTAGGCGTTTTTACAGGTTTGATTTCTATTTATTATTCTCGAAATTTTCAACGAGTAGAACATTTTTTCAGTCGTCTAAAATTAGGGCCTTACAAAAAAGCCCTTTTTGGTTCTACCCTTTTAGCAATTTTAATTTACGTATTTCCTACTCTTTTTGGCGAAGGGTATGAAAGCATCCGAATTTTATCTGAAAGCGATCCAGGACAATTATTAGAAGATACTTTGTTTAGTGGATTCAGAAACAATAGTTGGGTACTTTTACTCTTTGTTGGCTGCACCATGATGCTTAAGGCTTTTGCTTCAGGGTTAACCATAGGTAGTGGAGGTAATGGAGGTAACTTTGCCCCATCACTATTCTTAGGGTCGTATGTTGGTTTTTTCTTTTCTAAGTTCATTAACCTTATTGGGCTAGCCAAATTACCCATCAGCAATTTCACTTTAGTAGGAATGGCTGGTATATTAAGTGGTCTATTCCATGCGCCTTTAACCGCTATTTTCTTGATTGCTGAAATTACGGGTGGTTATAACCTAATGATTCCTTTGATGATTGTTTCCTCGATTAGCTTTGCTATTTCTAAACGTTTTGAAAAACATTCAATGGATGTGAAGAATTTAGCCAAGAAAGGTCACGCCTTTACTAGCAACAAAGACGCTAATGTATTATCTACTTTGGATACTAATTCTATTATTCAAACGGATTATTTAACCGTTTCGCCTAATGAGAATTTAGACAAATTAGTAGACTTAATTTCTAATTCTACTCAAGTTGTTTTCGCAGTGGTGAATTTGGAAAATGAATTGGTTGGTGTAGTCTATTTCAATGACATCAAAGAAATTATTTTTAACACCTACCGAGTGAAGTATACCCAAATTAAAGAAATCATGACTGCTCCAAAACAAATCATCACTCCAGAAGATAGTATGGAAGTGGTTATGAATAAATTTGAGCAAACTAAAATGGCCTTTTTGCCTGTACTCAAAAACGATAAGTATTACGGATTTATTTCTAAATCACTTGCTTTAGAAGCCTATCGCACCAAACTAAAATCGATGACGATTGAGTAGTACATTGGCAATTAAGAATTGATTCGGCTTTTAATTCTCAGTTTTACTCCCTATTTTAACATAAACTTCGCTTGTGTTGTACCAAAAGAATCAATCAAAATGGTAACTTTGTTTTTTTGCTAAAATTATGTTAGACACAAACAATACTATCGACGTTCAAGGCGCACGCGTTCACAATCTAAAAAACATTGATATTGCTATCCCTCGGGAGCAGTTAGTTGTGATTACTGGGCTTTCGGGTTCCGGAAAATCATCTTTAGCTTTTGATACTATCTATGCCGAAGGACAACGTCGTTATATCGAAACCTTCTCTGCGTATGCACGACAGTTTTTAGGAGGTTTAGAACGCCCGGATGTAGATAAAATTGACGGACTTTCACCCGTAATTGCCATTGAGCAAAAAACAACCAGCAAGAGTCCGCGCTCGACTGTGGGAACCATTACTGAAATCTACGACTTCTTGCGTTTGTTGTATGCCCGTGGCGCTGATGCTTACAGTTACAATACAGGAGAAAAAATGGTTTCCTACTCTGACGAGCAAATCAAAGAGTTGATTATTCAAGATTTTACAGGAAAACGAATCAATATTTTAGCGCCCATTATTCGTGCTAGAAAAGGTCATTATGCCGAACTTTTCCAACAAATAACCAAACAAGGATTTTTAAAAGTTCGTGTGAACAGAGAAATTCAGGATTTGGTTAGCGGCATGAAACTAGACCGTTACAAAACCCACGATATTGAAATCGTTGTCGACAGACTCGTTGTGGATAGCAGCGAAGACAACCAAAAACGATTGTCAGAAAGTATCAATACCGCCATGCACCACGGCGAAAATGTATTGATGGTTTTAGACCAAGACTCGAACGAAGTGCGTTATTTCAGTCGGAATTTAATGTGTCCAACGACGGGTATTTCGTATCAAAATCCAGAACCTAATTTATTTTCTTTCAATTCGCCAAAAGGTGCTTGCTCGCATTGTAACGGGCTAGGGATAGTGAATGAAATCAATCGTAAAAAAATCATCCCGAATCCGAAATTATCGATTAAAAATGGTGGTTTTGCTCCTTTAGGCGAATACAAATCGTCTTGGATTTTCAAGCAATTGGAGATTATTGGCGAAAAATACGGTTTCAAATTGACCGATGCGGTGGAGACCATTTCGGAAGAAGCGATAGAAATGATTTTGAACGGCGGAAAAGAGAAATTCACAATTAATTCAAAAGATTTAGGCGTAGCCAGAGAATACAAAATTGATTTTGAAGGTATTGCTCATTTTATCAAAAACCAACACGATGAAAGTGGTTCTAGTACAATTAAACGCTGGGCTAAAGAATTCATGGACGAAGTAAAATGTCCTGAATGTGAGGGTTCGCGATTGAAAAAAGAAGCCCTATTCTTTAAAGTAAACGATAAAAACATTGCTGAATTAAGCGATTTAGATATTTCGGATTTAACGGCTTGGTTTCAAGATTTAGAAAATCATTTATCTGACAAACAAAAAACAATTGCTTCTGAAGTCATTAAAGAAATCAAAGACCGATTAGCTTTCTTGATGAATGTGGGATTGAATTATTTGGCGCTAAGTCGAAGTTCAAAATCCCTTTCAGGTGGTGAGGCACAACGCATCCGATTAGCGACACAAATTGGGTCACAATTAGTGGGTGTGTTATATATCTTGGACGAACCGAGTATTGGCTTACACCAAAGAGACAATGAAAAATTAATTCACTCTTTGGAACAATTGCGTGATATTGGCAATTCGGTTTTAGTAGTAGAACACGACAAAGACATGATCGAACGTGCTGATTATGTGATTGACATTGGGCCGAAAGCAGGGAAATTTGGTGGCGAAATTATCAGTCAGGGAACACCTGCTGAGATTTTAAAAAGCAATACGATTACTGCTCAATTTTTGAATGGGGAAATGAAAATCGAAGTTCCTAAAAAGCGTCGCGAAGGCAATGGTAAATTTTTGAAACTAACCGGAGCCACCGGAAATAATTTAAAAAATGTCTCTGTCGAATTGCCTTTAGGCCAAATCATTTGTGTGACGGGAGTTTCAGGAAGTGGTAAATCGACTTTGATTAACGAGACCCTCTACCCTATTTTGAACGCCTATTATTTCAACGGAGTTAAAAAACCGCAGCCGTATAAAAAAATTGAAGGGTTAGAACATATCGACAAAGTCATCGATATTGACCAAAGTCCTATTGGGCGTACGCCAAGATCCAATCCCGCTACTTATACCGAAGTATTTTCGGAGATTCGAAATTTGTTTACGATGACTTCAGAGAGTATGATTCGAGGTTATAAAGCAGGTCGTTTTAGTTTTAATGTGAAAGGCGGTCGTTGTGAAACTTGTGAAGGATCTGGGGTTCGAACCATTGAAATGAACTTTTTACCCGATGTGTATGTAGAGTGTGAAACTTGTCAGGGCAAACGTTTTAACAGAGAAACCTTGGAAATTCGTTACAAGGGGAAATCCATTTCGGATGTATTGAATATGACCGTGGATGAAGCTGTGCCTTTCTTTGAAAACATACCAAAGATTTACAGAAAAGTAAAAACCATTCAAGAAGTAGGATTAGGCTACATTACCTTGGGACAACAAAGTACAACACTCTCTGGAGGCGAAGCGCAACGTATCAAACTAGCGGGCGAATTGTCTAAAAAAGATACTGGAAACACTTTTTACATTTTAGACGAACCTACCACTGGACTTCATTTTGAAGACATTCGGGTATTGATGGATGTTATCAATAAACTGGTTGACAAAGGCAATACCATTTTGATTATTGAACATAATATGGACGTCATCAAACTAGCGGATTATATTATTGACATTGGTCCTGAAGGTGGAAAAGGCGGTGGTCAACTAGTTGCCAAAGGGACTCCTGAAGAAATTAGTAAAAATAAAAATAGTTATACCGCGCAGTTTTTGAAAAAAGAATTAGTTTAGTACAACAAAACTATAGCCCTGATAGTAGCGGCATCCTTTACTGCCAGTGTTTGGCAGTAAAGATATAGCGAACAGCAGGAACAGCTCCAAAAAATAAAAAAATGAGACTACAAGATTTTGATAATGACGAAGACAAAGTAATTCAGGATAAACTGAAGCAAAAAACATGGAATGAAATTCGTACTAATGACAGTTGGGCGATTTTTAAAATCATGTCCGAGTTTGTAAATGGGTATGAAACTATGGGGCGTATTGGTCCTTGTGTGACTATTTTTGGTTCAGCTAGGATTCAGCCCGAAGATCCTTATTATTTACTTGCCGAAAAAATTGCTTTTAAAATCAGTAAAGCTGGATATGGCGTCATTACTGGTGGTGGTCCCGGAATTATGGAAGCCGGAAATAAAGGAGCTCATTTAGGCGGAGGTACCTCTGTAGGATTGAATATTGAATTACCTTTTGAACAACACTACAATCCGTATATTGACCGAGATAAAAACCTGAATTTTGATTACTTCTTTGTTCGCAAAGTGATGTTTGTAAAATACTCTCAAGGGTTTGTTGTAATGCCGGGAGGTTTTGGCACTATGGACGAACTATTTGAAGCGATGACTTTAATTCAGACCAAAAAAATAGCACGTTTCCCAATTATTCTGGTAGGCACTTCGTTTTGGTCAGGTTTAATTGAATGGATTAAAACGGTTTTAATAGAGCGTGAAAAAACGGTAAGTGCCAGCGATTTGGATTTGTTCAAAATTGTAGATACCGAAGACGAAGTAGTTGCAGTTTTAGACGCATTCTACAAAAAATACGATTTGAGTCCTAACTTTTAAAATAAGTTCTTTTCAAAATTGCCTGAACTGTTTTCGGTTAACAGCTTGTATATTGTACCTAAAATTTGACCTTTGAAATCATTTCTAAAAATAGCGTTTTGTGTACTGATGGTATTAGCATCAGATCATCTGATGGCACAGCATCGTTCCAAAATGAATGTTGAGTTGAATCCTGAGACTAAAACCTTAAGTATTCAACAGGAAATTACGTTTTTCAACCAGTCAAATGATAGTATTAGTACTATTGTATTAAACGATTGGAACAATGCCTACTCTGACAAGAACACTCCTTTAGGAAAACGATTTTCGGACGAATTTTATAGAGGATTCCACTTGGCCGAAAAAGAAGAGCGAGGTAGTACCTCTAACTTAACAATTCTTAATGGAGATAAATTATTTCTTTCTTGGCATAGAACAAAAAACAATCCTGATTATATCAGTGTAGACTTAAGAGATAAGCTAGCCCCAAATCAAAAAGTAACCTTATATCTTACTTATTTTTCAAAAATACCGAGTAATAAATTCACCAAATACGGTTATGCTGAGAATGGGGATTTTAATCTTAAAAATTGGTTCCTTACCCCCGCTCGGTACGAGAACAAAACCTTTGTGAAATATAGCAATAGTAATTTAGACGATATTGCTAACGGAATTTGCGACTTTACAATTCATTTTAAAATTCCTAAAGGGCTAACATTAACCACCGACTTAAATAGTACTGAATACACTGGAGATAAAACCAATTCTGATTACTTATTAGAAGGCGAAAATAGAACTGATTTCAGTTTGTTTATAGAATCTAAATCCGGTTTTAAAAGTTATTATAACGACTTAAATGAGGTCATTTCTAATATCAATAATGAGAAGCTAGATGAGATACAAAAAATCATTATTATCAATCGAATTGCTAATTTCACTAATGATTTCATTGGCATTTATCCCCATCAAAAAATTGTTGTTTCACAAACTAATTATGACCGAAATCCATTTTACGGTCTAAACCAATTACCTTCATTTTTAAATCCGTTTGAAGAAGATTTTTTATTTGAAATCAAGTTTTTAAAAACTTATTTGGAAACTTATTTAAAAAACAGTTTGCATTTAGACCCAAGAAAAGACAACTGGATTTATGATGCATTACAGATGGATGCTATGATTAAATATATAGAACAATATCATCCAAACACCAAAATGTTAGGTAAAGCCTCAAGATATAAACTTTTAAAAAGCTATAATTTAGCCAATCTAAAATTCAACGAGCAATACAGTTACTTCTATATGCTGATGGCCCGTAAAAATCTAGACCAAACACTTGGTAGTACAAAAACTGATTTAATCAAATTCAATGAACAAATTGCCAGTAAATACAGAGCTGGTTTAAGTATTCGTTTTTTAGATAATTACTTGCAAAACGATATCGTTAAAAATAGCATTCGTGAATTTTATATAAAAAATAAGACACAACAAACTTCTAGTGCTGATTTTGAAAACATATTAAAAACTAATGCTACTAAAAATATTAATTGGTTTTTTACCACTATTGTAAATTCTAGGGAGTTGATTGATTATAAATTCTCTAAAGTTTCACAAACCCAAAACGACGTCACATTTTCTGTGAAAAATAAAACCGAAATTCCTATCCCAATACCAATTTATGGAATTAAAAAAGGGGATATTGTATTTAAAGAATGGCTAGATTTAAAGGAATGCGACAGTACTTTTACTTTAAAAAGAAATCATGCAGATAAAATTATATTGAACTATAAAAACGAAGTTCCTGAATACAATTTGAGAAACAATTGGAAAAAACTTGAAGGTTTTTTTCCAAATAATCGTCCTATCAAATTTGTATTTATGAAGGACCTAGAAGACCCTTACTACAACCAGATTTTATATGTTCCATCTCTAACTTATAATTTTTATGATGGAATCTCTCCTGGATTACGCTTGCATAATAAAACTGTTTTAGACAAGCCATTTATATTTGATATAGCTCCAGCATTTTCAACAAAATCTAAAAATGTTTCAGGAAATGGCGCAGTTATTATTAATGAAAACTACAGAGATAGTAAATTGTTTAATATAAGATATACTCTTAGTGGAGCTTATTTTCATTACGCTCCAGATGCTACTTACACTAAGATTTCTCCTTATATTGAATTTAGAATACGTGAAACTAATTTTAGAGACAATAGAAAACAGGGTATTGTTATTCGACAAGTTATAGTAAATAGAGAAAAGAGTGAATTGATTTCTACTAATTTTGGTGAGAATTATTCTGTTTTAAATGCTCGATATTTAAATACAAAAACCGAAATAACCAATCATATTAGCTCAAGTAGTGATATTCAATTCTCAAAAAAATTCGGAAAAATTGCGGCAGAAATTGAATATAGAAAATTATTTGAAAGCAATCGACAAATTAATTTACGCTTATTTGCTGGGACTTTTTTGTATAACAAATCTAATTCTGATTATTTTAGTTTTGCCTTAGATCGACCTACAGACTATTTGTTTGATTATAATTTTTATGGAAGATCTGAAAGTACTGGTTTTTTTAGCCAACAATATATTCAAGCAGAAGGTGGATTTAAATCAAAATTAAATTTTCGCTATGCAAATCAATGGATGGTTACATTAAACGGAAGTATAAACATTTGGAATTGGATTGAATTATACGGTGACCTTGGTCTTATTAAAAACAAATCTAAAAATGGACATTTCGTTTACGATAGCGGAATCCGATTGAACTTTGTTAGTGATTATTTTGAATTGTATTTACCCATCTACTCTAATAACGGCCTAGAAATAAATCAAAGAAATTATAACGAAAAAATACGTTTTGTTGTCACTTTTTCACCTAAAACGTTAATTAATCTTTTCAACAGAAAGTGGTTTTAAGGATCTGCAATTTATTTGAAATAAATTACATATTTATTTAACAAATTATATTTTCACAAATAATAATTCAACAAAAAGTCTGAAATATGCAAAATGATTACAAAAAACTAAATTTAATTTTCAGACATAGTATGAAAATAAGTAGTTTTTAATTAGATTTGTACATTATGTCATCCTTTTCAATTATGATAAAAGAAAAAACCAATACAACATTAACGTTTGAAGACTTCAAAACTGAAGTTCTAAATGACTACAAAATTGCTATAACAAGTAGAGAATGTAGTTTACTTGGACGTAAAGAAGTACTAACTGGAAAGGCTAAATTTGGCATTTTTGGCGATGGGAAAGAAGTTCCTCAATTGGCAATGGCTAAATCTTTTAAAGAGGGTGATTTCCGCTCTGGTTACTATCGTGATCAAACATTCATGATGGCGATAGGAAAATTGACCATAAAACAATTCTTTGCTGGTTTATACGGACACACTGATTTGGATTATGAACCCATGTCCGCAGGAAGACAAATGGGGGGGCATTTTGTAACTCATAGTTTAAATGAAGATGGATCCTGGAAAAATTTAGCAGAGCAAAAAAATTCAAGTTCAGATATTTCACCAACGGCAGCACAAATGCCTCGCCTTTTAGGGCTAGCCTATGCTTCAAAAATATACCGCCAAGTTGCAGGAATAACAAATGCCTCTAACTTTTCTAACGAAGGAAATGAAATTGCTTGGGGTACCATTGGCAATGCCAGTACTTCTGAGGGTGTTTTCTTTGAAACTATAAATGCCGCTGGCGTGTTACAAGTACCAATGGTGATGAGTGTTTGGGATGATGAATATGGAATTTCTGTGCATGCAAAACACCAAACTACAAAGGAAAGTATTTCTGAAATTTTAAAAGGGTACCAAAGAGAAGAAGGAACAAACGGATTTGAAATCTTAAAAGTAAAAGGTTGGGATTATGCCGACTTGATAGCAACCTATCAAAAAGCGGAAGATCTAGCTAGAACAGAACATGTGCCTGTATTGGTTCATGTATCTCAATTAACACAACCACAAGGTCATTCAAGCTCCGGTTCGCATGAGCGTTACAAAAGTGCCGAAAGATTGACTTGGGAAAAAGATTTTGATTGTATTCGCCAAATGCGATTGTGGATGATTGCTATCAATATTGCTTCTCCAGAAGAATTAGACGAAATAGACGCACTAGCTAAAAAAGAAGTCCTTGAAGGAAAAAAAGAAGCTTGGAAAGAGTTTATCGACCCTATTTTAAACGAACAAAAAGAACTACTATCACTACTTGAACGAGTAGCCGAAACTAGTCAGAATAAAACTAAAATTCTTCAATACGCTGCTATTTTAAAAAACATTAAAGATCCATTAAAAAAGGAGATTTTAGGTACGGCTCGTAAAGTATTGCGTTTGTTAATTAACGAAAGTGGAAAAACAGAAGTTTCAAAATGGATTCAGAATTATACTGAAGTGACTCAGAAAAAATTCAGTAGCCATTTGCATTCTGAATCCAATGCCAACATATACTCTGTACAGCCAATAACACCTAAGTACAACGAAAATACTATCGCAGATACAGATGGTCGTATGATTGTACGAGACAATTTTGATGCTTTGTTTACCAAATACCCTGAAGCTTTAGTTTTTGGTGAAGATGCCGGAAATATTGGCGATGTGAACCAAGGTTTAGAAGGTATGCAAGAGAAATACGGCGAATTACGTGTTACTGATGCTGGTATTCGAGAAGCAACTATTATTGGACAAGGAATTGGACTGGCTCTAAGAGGATTACGTCCAATTGCTGAAATTCAATATCTAGATTATTTGTTGTATGCTATTCAAATTTTAAGTGACGATTTAGCTACTTTACAATACCGAACAGCTGGTAGACAAAAAGCACCATTAATTATTCGTACAAGAGGGCATCGATTAGAAGGCATTTGGCACTCTGGTTCACCAATGGGAATGATTATTAATGCCATTAGAGGAATTCACGTTTTGGTTCCTCGAAATATGACCCAAGCTGCTGGATTTTACAACACCCTTTTAGAAGCTGACGAACCTGCTTTGGTAATAGAATGCTTGAATGGGTACCGATTAAAAGAGAAAGCACCTTTGAATTATGGCGAATTCAAAACACCTATTGGGGTTGTAGAAACGCTTCGAGAAGGAAAAGATATAACTTTGGTTTCTTATGGTTCTACTTTACGATTAGTGGAACAAGCTGCTAATGAATTAGCGGAAATAGGTATTGATTGTGAGGTAATTGATATTCAATCTTTATTACCCTTTGACATTAATAAGGATATTGTAAAAAGTATCGCTAAAACGAATCGTTTATTAGTGATTGATGAAGACGTTCCTGGAGGAGCCACGGCTTATATCTTACAACAAATTATCGAAGAACAAGATGGATATTCGTATTTAGATAGTAAACCACAAACCTTGACATCTAAGGCACATCGACCGGCTTATGGAACCGATGGTGATTATTTCTCAAAACCTTCAGCAGAAGATATCTTTGAAAAAATTTACGCTATGATGAATGAAGTAAATCCTTCTCAATTTCCAGATTTATACTAAAATTAGTGACTAAAATAAATTAAAAAAGGCTACCAAATGGTAGCCTTTTTTAATTAAAATACAATCCGATTTATTGCATATCATAAAATCGGCTATTATTTCCTCTTCGATTTTTCTTAAATGGGTTAAAATCAAAAGTGACATACAATTCAAAAGTACTGTAGGTCGTTCCTCCTATCTTTTTACTTCCAATATCAAATGAATAATTAGCCCCAACTTCAATCTCTTCAATAAAAACACTCATTGAGGTTCCAACCTGTGAAACCGAAAATCCATCGTATTGATTAAAATGCTCATTGACACCAAAAGATATATTGCCTAAAATAGCTTCTTGATACAAATCAAATCGCGTTTTTGTTCCTTGTTTGGAAAAAGAATTGAATAAATACAGATACGAATTTTCAGGTAAAAAAGCACTTTGACCATACGGATTCAAATCTTTTTCATACCCCATTTGTAATGACATAAACATATCTTTTTTATTACTCGCTTCACTATTGAATGATGTTTCAGGACGATTAATGTGTTTTAAATTCAATCCAAAAAACATATTACGGTTATTATGAACTACGGCTCCTGCTCCAATATCCATGTAATTAATTTTATTATCAATATTAACTGGGTCTATAGAAACACCTGCAATATAACCTGTCAATACATTAATTTGATCTTCAAATACTAAAGAAGAATAATCCAATCGACTATTTCCATAACCAACAGATATAGAAGGATTAAAAGTCCATTCATATGACAATTGTGCCTTATAAATATAATGTACATTGGCTTGAGTAGTTGAAAAACCTAATTGAGTAATTTTTGTAGAATTGACATCCAAGGCTAATGAGAACTCACTGTTCTCAAAATAATGATTTGCAAATCCGAATCGGTTCTCAATCTTACTTCCCTCATTATATCCTTCTGTGCTGTATATAATTCCTGCTTTTGAAGAATCTCCAAATCCATAAAAACTTGGATTTAAAGTACCTATGACTTTATTTTGATTCTTCATTGTAAAATCTTGAGCTAATAAATTTTGATAAAAAATTACTAAAAGAAAGATATATATATATTTAGTTTTCATAGTTTTTTATTTAATAAGGATAAATTGACCTTCTTTTTCAATTATTGTATCATTGATTGTTTTAGCCATAATATAGTAACGATAGGTCCCATTAACTGGTTCTGAATTTACTTTTTCAATTCCATTCCAGCCCCAATCTACAGGTAGAGAAGCAGTATCAGAACTCACTTCATAAATAAGATTACCCCAATTATCATAGATATACATACTTACTTCTTTTAACCCTAATAAAGAAGGTCGAAACAGATCATTTATTCCATCATTATTTGGAGAGAAAGCGGTTGGCAACATAATACCTGCACCTTGACCTACAGTCACAATTTCAGTAATAGAACGAGAACAGCCAAACTTATTATAGACTGTTAATGTTACTGGATACAAACCATCTAATGCATAGGTATGGAAGGCTGTTGTAATGCTTTCTCCAGAACTATTAAAATTAATATCCCTTGGATTATAAAACACACTATACGGGCTATTATCACCAAAATCCCAAACGATGTAATCGTATTCGGCAGGAATATTAGATGTAGTCAATCCGTTAGTAAACTTCACACTTTCATTCACTGAAATAACACCATAGGTAGCAAGATTTGTAGAGGTGTAGTTTAATTGAGTTGGACTAGTTAATGTTGTCGATATTGTTGTAGTATCCCAGCAATTTTGTTGATTTAACACTTTAATGATTCCTGTAGGTGTTGTAGGATTATTTATAGACAATTCGTATACATTATTACCCACACTCGAATGAGGTACAATTACATTATTATAATAGAAGGTAAGATTTGGATCTAGACTAGATACGGTAACTTTAATCTTGCCTGGAGTATTTGCACACAAACTATCGTCTAAATTAATCGCATCGATACTTAAGTTTCCGTAATCATAAATTGTAAATGGATACGGACTTGTAGTACAATTATTGGTATCACTAGCTGTTAAATAATATAATCCTGCTTGTAAATTACAAATATTAAAGTAATTGTTATTTAATGGAACAACTGTTCGTAATGTCTGTGATATTGGATCTAAAAACTGTAAAACAAATGAGTTATAAGTTCCACTTCCTCCAGTAACATTGAAATTAGCACAACCTAGAGATCCTGAACAATTGACATTGGTAGACGATTGTAATGTAATTTTTACAGGAAGAACAGGTAAAACCGTATAAGTATTTGATGGTATTGGACACCCAATAGCATCAGTCCCTGTAATTGTATAATCTCCCGAATACAAACCTGTTATACTCGCTTGATTTTGTTGAAATCCATTTGGACCAGTCCAATGAATGGCGTAGCTACTCGAATCTCCTCCTACAATAGTTAATTCAATTTTACCATCATTACTATCACTACAAGTCACATTGGTAATTCTAACATTTGTTATAGATATTGGAGTAGAAACTTTCAACACACCATTCTTTATAATTGGGCATGGAGAAGTTTCAATACGATAATTAAAAATTCCAGATACAATAGGTGCACCTACAATAGATACAATTCCAGTAGTTATATCAAATGTACTTGTTACTCCGGTTGGTAAACCAGTAACAGTTACTCCAGTTGCTCCTGTCAATAAATATTGAATAGG
The DNA here is from genome assembly GCA_964579755.1 of uncultured Flavobacterium sp. GTDB lineage: Bacteria > Bacteroidota > Bacteroidia > Flavobacteriales > Flavobacteriaceae > Flavobacterium. The sequence goes on along the minus strand of CAZOHO010000004.1, from coordinate 6,503 downwards.
TAGAATTGGGGAATTATAATTATTTTGACATATTGATTGACTATCAGTTCCTGCGGCTGAAATTAAACTAATAGATACTACAGAATCAATCTTAGTTACAGTTGCATTAACTGTTTTGATACAACCAGTAGTTGCAATTGGAATGGTAACCACTCCGCTTTGAGTTGGATTCCCATTGATAGTATAAATCCCCGTTGAAGTCGCATACGACAATGTGATTCCAGAAGGCAGTAAACTTGTATTAATTCCTGTTGCGCTTCCTCCTATTCTAAAGGTAATAGGTACGATTGGAGCATTCTGACAAACAGATTGATCTAAAGATCCAGAATCAGATAAAAAGGTAATTGTAGCTTCTGGACTAACGCTAATACTGAACGTATTATCTCCTACTGGACCACAAAATGTACCTACAGGAGTAATTGTATACGTTTGCAAAGAAGGTACTGTTACTGTTGGAGTTCCTGAGATAATTAAAATACCTGTTGTAGGATTCATAGTATATACAATACCTGATGGTAAAGCTGGAGAAATCGTAACACTAGAAATACCTGTGTATACATTAATGATAATTGGATCTATAGGTGAATTTTGACAAGTTGCCTGAACATAGTTAATGGTTTTGTATGAAAGTGTTTTTGCAGTAACCGTAATTACTCCAGATTCTAGTTCGCCACAACTTGATATTGAAGAAATGATATATGGAAAAGTTCCTATAGCCGTTGGTGTGCCCGAAATAGTAAATGTTCTATTAGTTACATTATAAACACCCGTCAATCCATTAGGTAATCCTGTCACATGGGCATCTAAAACAGAACTATCAAAAGTAGACACAATAGGAATTATTGAACCATCATTAATACAAACTGTTCTAGTCGTTCCAACTCTTAGAATAGGTCTTCTATTAATATTAATTCTTACTATTCTAGAAACAGGCAAACTACATACATCATTTTGTGCAGTTATTGTTAATTCCATAAATCCTTGATTAATATCGACTAAGCTCGGAGTAACTTGAGGTTGTCTAGCATGTATATCTGAAATAACGGTGCCCGTACTCGATGTCCAAACATAACTCGACTGATTCTCTATTATAGTTCCTAAAACAGTAACATTGGTATCATATTCACAAATTGAAGCTTGGTTAACGACTGTAATTACAGGTGATTTTACTAAATTTAATCGTAATGACGAAACCGAAGCTGTAGTTACGACACATGGAGAAATTGGTGTGGCAGTTAATGTTAACGTAATTGGTAATCCATTTTGGATATCCGAAGTACTTGGAATATAAAATGGATTGGGTACTGTATCATCTTCAAATACTCCTGTACCTCCTGTTCTAGTCCATTTTAAACTACTATAGGTACCCGTCACAGCTGTTGCTCCTGTAATTTGAAAACGTTCTCCACATTGTATCAAATCAGGTCCTGCATTGATTACAGGTGATTTAATAAAATTAAGTCTAAATGACTTGGATTGAATATCAGTACATTGACCTGTAGGAGTAGCAGAAATAGTTAAAGTAACAAACCCATTCGCTCTATCGTCAACTGATGGGATATAAGACGGATTGTTTACACCTCGAGTAGAAGATATAAATCTTCCTGTACCACTAGTTGTCCATTGTACAGAATTTACATCGTACAAGTTAGTAATAGTGGTACCACTTATATCATATACATTCTCTGTTTCACAAATTTCAGCACTTGATACTGTTGTTATTACGGGTAACTTCTGAATTGTAACTGTTTTTGTGGCAGTTAAAATTGTATTACATGGAGACCCGCTATTAACTCTCAACGTTAGTACAACCGATCCAGCAGCAATATCTACAGCAGATGGTGTATAGGTAGGTGTTAATATAGTTGTATCGCTAAAAGTACCTGCACTTCCCGTTGAAGTCCATGCTAAAGTAGAATACCCTGTAGTTCCTCCTGTGTCTGGGATAACGTAAGACACTAAATTCTCGCAAATAGTTACTGCTGGTCCTACATCAATCGTTGGCATTTTTACAAATTCTATATCAATTGACCTGGTAGTTGATAAATTACAGAAAGTAGCTGTTAAGGTTAACGTGACTTTTCCTCTACTAATATCTGCCGCATTTGGTGTATAAGTTGGGGTTAATGTATTACTATTTGTTAACACGCCAAAACCGTCATAAGCCCATGAAAAAGTAGAATAATCAACAACCTGAATGTCTGAATTTCTTAGAGTGTAAGAAGTAGTATTCTCACATAATTTAATAGGTGAATTAACTGCTATAATTGGAGGCAGATCTATCCTAGCTTGTACTGGTTTAACCACAGAACACCCATTTGTATTAGTAGCTTTAATATAATAAATTCCAGCTACATTAACAAAACTAGGATTTGCTAACTCAAGAGCAGCAGCAGAATCTGTGTAATAGCCCAAAGTTAATGAAGAACTTGAACCTGCTGTTACTGATGCAGCTGTTAAATCAATTGTAGAAGGCGAGCAAACACCTGCTGGAGTAGTAATATTCAATACTGGTAACGTCTTCACCGTAACAGTAACAGGTTGAATGGATGAACATCCGTTTGCATTGGTGCCTTTAATATAATACGTA
>CAZOHO010000004.1:0-3813 GCA_964579755.1 uncultured Flavobacterium sp. | reverse complement strand
TACTCACCGTAGCTGGTGAACAAACAGCTGTTGGATTGGTAATGACAACATTAGGAGCAGGATTAAAACTTACTGTAACGGGTTTGATAGTAAAACAACCTGTAGTAGTGTTTGTTGCTTTGATGTAATAGGTTCCAGCTACACTAACTGCATCTGGACTTACTAATTGAACACTAGCCGAAGCATCTCTATAATAACTTAATGAATACGTTGAATTTGAACTAACCGCAGGAGCTGTTAAATCAATTGTGTTTGAAGCACAAACTGCTGTTGGATTCACTACCGTCAAGACAGGTTCTAGATTCACTGTAACAGGAACAGGTTGAATGGATGAACATCCGTTTGCATTGGTGCCTTTAATATAATACGTACCTGACGCACTCACTGCCGCGTAATTCGATAATGAAGTCGTTGCCGAAGCATCACGCCAATACGTGTAAGTCAAGCCTGATGATGAACTAACCGTTACCGAAGCGGCACTTAAATCAATAGTGGCTGGTGCGCATACTGCTGCTGGAGCAGTAATATTAACACTTGGCAAGGCATTGATCGTAACCACAACAGGTTTGATAACATAACAACCAGTAGTGGTGTTGGTTCCTTTTATGTAATACGTTCCCGAAGTAGCAATCGCACTTGGGTTAGCCAAAGTTGCAGTAGCTGTAGAGTTCGTAAAATAAGTGTAAGTCAGATTTGCATCCGAACCTGTAGTCACTCCTATCGAAGTAATACTCACCGTAGCTGGTGAACAAACAGCTGTTGGATTGGTAATGACAACATTAGGCAAAGGATTTATCGTCACGTTTACTGGCTCAATGGTAAAACAGCCATTGGTGTTGGTACCCTTAATATAAAAACTTCCAGTTGAAGTAATCGCATTAAAATTAGATAACGGACTAGAAGCCGTAGAATCTGTCCAATAAGTATATGTTAAATTAGAGGAGGATCCTGATGAAACTGAAGAAGCACTTAAATCAACCGTAGCCGGAGCACATACGGCTGACGGATCAGTAATTATAACATTCGGTAAAGAATTAACAACAATTACAGCATTTGAAGATACTGTGGTTCCGTCTAAATCTGTCACTTCACAAGTGTAAGTCCCCGCGTCAACACCTTGTGCATTTATAACCGATAAATTAGCCGTTCTACTTCCAACAACAAATCCTGTATTATCAAAAAGTGAATTCCCGTCTTTTTTCCAAACATAACTCAAAGTACCATTTCCTGTTGCAACAATAGATAATGATATTGTACTACCCGCGCAAACCGATTGCCCCAAAGGTTGAGTCCCAATAGTTGGTCCAACCACACTAAGATGCATTGCTCGAGAAACACACAAAATTATTTCTCTTGAATAATTTGATTTTATATTGGACGCTATAAGCTTTTCTTTAGAAAATGAAGAAACACTAACTAATAGACATAATAAGAACAGAACAGACTGAAATTTGTGGGGTTTTTTCATACTATTTTTTGTAATTTATTTCAATTTAGAATCTTATATGTTACAACACGAAAATAAAGATTTGAATCACTAATTGTATCTTGTGTTATAACTTCTAAACACTATAATTAGACTAAATTACTTTTTATCCGTGGCGATTGACTATTTTTTACCAATGATTAAAAAAATAATACTTATGAATTAAAGTTTTTAACAATTATTTGTTAATAACTACGTATAAAAAAACGCCTTATTTTTTAAAATAAGGCGTCGTATAAACAGCTATTTTTTATTACAAAATATAGTCCGTATTGATAAAATTAGACTCCTTGCTATTCAATAATTCTTGTAAGATTTCATTGTTATAAGCATTGTCTTTAGAAGCAACAAAAGTTCTTATCGAAAACGAACGCAGCGCATCGTGAATACTCAAAGTTCCTACTGCAGAGTCTTTACGACCTGTAAATGGGAATACGTCTGGTCCTCTTTGACACGAGCTGTTCAAATTAACTCGACACACCAAATTCACCAAAGTATCAATTAACGGTGCAATCGTTTTAATATCTTTTCCAAACAAACTCACTTGTTGTCCGTAATTGGATTCAGCCATATCATTCAATGGTTCTTGAATGTCTTTGAACGAAATTACCGGCACTACTGGACCAAACTGCTCCTCGTGGTATACACGCATAGTTTTGTTTACAGGATATAAAACCGCTGGAAATATAAAATTATCGCTATGTTCTCCTCCTTTGGTATTCAAAATTTGAGCGCCGTTGGCTTTCGCATCGTCAATTAATTCTTGAATATACGCTGGTTTTTCTTTCTCTGGAAGTGGTGTTAGCATCACTCCCTTTTCCCACGGATTACCAAAAGCCAAAGCATCTACTTTAGCTGCAAAACGAGTATTGAACTCTTGTGCAATCGATTCGTGAACATACAACACTTTCAATGCTGTACAACGTTGTCCATTAAATGATAACGAACCTGTGATACATTCTTGGATAGCCAAATCCAAATCGGCGTCTGGCAAAATAATCGCTGGATTTTTTGCTTCTAATCCTAAAATCAAACGCAATCTGTTTTTATTTGGGTGTTGGTCTTGCAAAGCAATGGCCGACTTACTGTTTCCAATCAAAGCCAAAACACCAACCTTACCTGATTTCATTATTGGCGAAGCCACCTCTCTACCTCTACCGTAAATAATATTAATAGCTCCTTTTGGGAAACTACTTCTAAACGCTTCTAATAGTGGAGATAACAATAAAACTCCATGTTTCGCTGGTTTGAAAACCACAGGATTCCCCATAATCAAAGCAGGAATCAACAAAGAGAACGTTTCATTCAAAGGATAGTTGTACGGTCCAAGGCACAATACTACTCCTAGAGGGCCTCTACGCACCATCGCGTGAATGCCTTGCACTTTACTAAAATGAGCACTTCTACTGTTTAGCTCTTTCAAACTATCAATCGTGTCATAAATGTACTCCACCGTTCTATCAAATTCTTTTTCAGAATCGCCAAGGGTTTTTCCAATCTCCCACATCAATAATTTGACTACTTCGGCACGAGTGTCTTTCATTTTGGTCACAAAATCTTCCATGCACTTAATGCGATCTACTACCTTCATAGTAGGCCACAAACCTTGACCGTTGTTGAACGCTAAATCAGCCGATTCAACTGCTTCCAAAGCTTCTTTTTCTCCCATTGCTGGAATAGTTCCTAACAAAGTAGGCGCGTACGTTGCTGTAGAAGATATAGTCGAATAAACTGGTGTAGTAGCTCCAGTCCATTTTTTTAATTCGCCATGAACTAGATAGGTATCTTGAACTAAAGGCGAAGTAATTTGAAATTCTTGAGGAATTGTACTCATAATATGGTGTTGTGTTGTTATTAAATTGGGGTTAGTCTTGGTTTAAATTAAGGCTCAACAATATCGCCATCCCAGTCGATAATACCTCCTAATAAATTGTAGGTATTTTCAAAACCAAGCTCGTTCATAATCGCACACGCATTAGCGCTTCTAGCTCCTGAACGACAGTATACATAGTAATTTTTGGATTTATCCAATGTTTCTAAATCAGCCACAAAAGCGGCACCTTGATGAAAATCATAATTAATTGCTCCCGCAATATATCCTTCTTCAAATTCCATCTCTGTTCTCACGTCGAGTATCACACCATTTTCGTCTGACTCAAATTGAGCAATCCAATCTTCTTGTGTTAAATTCATAGCAAATAATTTTTGGGTAAAAATACGAGGTTTTTATGAAACAATACATTGAAGGTTTGTGAATTAAATAGTATTTTCAAGAAAACGTTTGCGAATAATCATTCTATAGCTCAAATTCTGATTTTATCGAAAAA
>CAZOHO010000003.1:26901-29824 GCA_964579755.1 uncultured Flavobacterium sp. | reverse complement strand
GCTATTGAATCCGATTTGCAAAAAGTAGCCGATTATTTGTCAGCTATATGGAAACAGGTTGATGCGATAGTTCATAATGCAGGAAGTTTGTTGTTGAAACCTTTTTCTGAAACTTCGCAAGCTGACTTTGAAAGCATTTATAAAGTAAATGTTTTTGGTGTAGCTAATTTGACTCGTGTAGCGTTACCGTATTTACAAAAAGGAAGTCATGTAGTTACTATTAGTTCGATGGGTGGCATTCAAGGGAGTTTAAAATTCGCAGGTTTGTCAGCCTATAGTTCTAGTAAAGGAGCTGTGATAACCTTGTCTGAATTGTTAGCCGAAGAGTACAAAGAGCAAGGAATTGCTTTTAATGTGTTGGCACTTGGTGCTGTTCAAACCGAAATGTTAGCAGAAGCTTTTCCTGGGTATAAAGCCCCAATTTCAGCGGCTGATATGGCCCAATATATTGTTGATTTCACACTTACAGGAAATCAATATTATAACGGGAAAGTGCTGCAAGTATCTTCATCTAATCCTTAAATTCGTTTAGTTTTGAGCGAAACTTTAGCTAGATATATACCAGAACACGCTGTTAAACCCGTTTTTGAATTAATTGTGACGCACCAAGTGCATCTCAAAATTGTAAATGAGAGGCAAACTCGTCATGGTGATTATAGGAGAGGGATGAGTGGAAAGCATGAAATTACGGTGAATGCAAGTCTCAATCAATATAAATTTTTGATTACGTTGATTCACGAAATTTCACATCTCGTTGCCTTTGAAAAATTCGGGCGTTCCATTAAACCACATGGTAATGAATGGAAATTTACCTTTCAACGCTTGATGGTGCCGTTTATTCGACCAGAAATTTTTCCTCATCATTTGTTGCCTTTACTGGCAAGGCATTTCAGAAATCCATCAGCGAGTAGTGATACGGATACCACTTTGTCATTAGCACTCAAACAATTTGACCAACAAAATGATAAAAATTATGTGTTCGAAATTCCGTACGGGAGTGTTTTTCGAATTTCAAATGGGAAAATTTTTAAAAAAATGGCGGTGAGAACCAAGCGATTCGAATGTTTGGAAATCAGCACAGGTAAAACGTATTTGTTCAATCCAAATGCTGAAGTGGAACTTTTGAAAACGAATTAATGTCCGTTTAAAACAGCTTCTCTTACTTTTTTAAATAGATTAGAAGAATACACAAAATCAACTACAGCTTTATTGTCGGTTCTAAAAATTTCTTCTTTACTTCCTTCCCAAGCTTTTAACCCGTTTTTTAGGAACACAATTTTCTCTCCAATTTCCATCACAGAGTTCATGTCATGGGTGTTAATCACCGTAGTAATGTTGTACTCTTTTGTGATTTCTTGAATTAAATTATCAATTACAGTAGCTGTTTTGGGGTCTAAACCAGAGTTAGGTTCGTCACAAAACAAGTATTTTGGATTGTTAACAATGGCTCGTGCAATGGCTACGCGTTTTTGCATTCCTCCAGAAATTTCTGAAGGTTTTTTATGATGTGCCTCAATAAGGTTGACACGTTCAATAACAAAATCAACACGCTCTTTGATCTCTTTAGGAGTCTTATTGGTAAACATTTTTAGCGGAAAACCAATATTTTCTTCTACGGTCAAACTATCAAATAAAGCACTCCCTTGAAAGACCATCCCTATTTCGGTTCGTATATCGCGTTTTTCATCTTTGTCCATTTTTCCGTAGATACGCCCATCAAAAGAAATAGTTCCTTTGTCTATTTCATGAATCCCTAACAATGATTTGATGAAAACGGTTTTACCTGAACCACTTTGACCAATTACCAAACTAGTTTGTCCTGCTTCAAAAGTAGTGCTAATGCCTTTTAGTACTTTTTGCGCTCCAAATCGTTTCTCAACATTTTTAACTTCAATCATTAGCTTAGCAATATTTGAGTGAGTATATAGTTCATTAGGATGATTACAACTGAGGTCCAAACAAAGGAAACTGTACTTGCTTTTCCAACTTCTAATGCACCACCTTTCATGTAGTAACCATGAAAAGAAGGAATTGTGGCCAATATAAAGGCGAATACTAATGTTTTGATGAAAGCATAGGTGATGTGGAATGGAATGAACTCTACTTGTATTCCGTTTACGAATTCGGTTTCGGTTGCAAAACCTCCGTAAACGCCTGCTAAATAGCCTCCGAAAATGCCTAAAAACATGGCGATTCCAATAACAAAAGGATATAAGAGGAGTGCAACTATTTTCGGAAATACCAAATAATTTAAGGAGTTGACTCCCATTACTTCTAAAGCATCAATTTGTTCTGTTACCCGCATTGTTCCAATGCTTGAAGTAATAAATGAGCCCATTTTACCTGCCATGATTATAGAAATGAACGTAGGTGCAAACTCTAAAATTACAGATTGTCTTGTGGCAAATCCAATTAAATATCTTGGGATTAAAGGATTGGTTAGATTCAAAGCGGTTTGAATAGCTACAACACCTCCAACAAAAAAGGAAATAAAACATACAATGCCTAAGGAATCAATAATTAGGTCATCAACTTCTTTTAGTATTAATTGTTTCATCACATTCCATTTTACAGGTCTGCTGAACATATCTTTTAACATTAAAAAATAGCGGCCTATTTGTGATAAATATCTAAGGAGCATCATAGTTCTATAATATGGGCTAAATTACAAAAAATGTAATGGCTTTAGCTAAATGGAATAGGAGTTTTTACTATTCCGATTAACGGAAGAGTTTATTTTTCATTTTTTGTAATCTGTATTTTCTAATGAATTGTGCTTGTTCAGCAGAAACTAACAAAGGTTTTTTAGTTGATTTGGCTTTCCAAAAGCCAATTAAGTAATCAATAAATAAAAAGGGTTTTCCTTTTCTTAGGGCTAATTTCACAGAAGCTATAGCGGTAATTACAAGCCCATATCCTAAAG
>CAZOHO010000003.1:0-26891 GCA_964579755.1 uncultured Flavobacterium sp. | reverse complement strand
AAAAAGCCTCGCCTTGTTTATAGCGTGCTGTTTTGTTGTAATTGGCTCCTGTTGGTTTTAAATGTTTTACGTGTAAACTTTCGTCTGTAATTACTTTCCAATTGTAAAATTTACACAACAACTCGTCGACAGTATCCCAGCCCATTTGCGCTCTCAGACCGCCAATTTGTTTGAAAGTGGTTTTTCTGTACGCTTTTAAAGCACCTCGAATATGATCTTTATCGGTTAAATTTTCCAAAATCCATTCGCCATTTTTTTCTATATAACAAAAACCACCTACCATTCCAATGGTTGCATCGGATTGAAAATGTTGGATAATGGTTTCAAAATAATTCGGAGGAAAAATCAAATCAGCATCGGCTTTTACAATCAAATCATAGTCCTCGTCAATAGATTCCAATCCTTTTTGAAAAGCCTGAATCACTTTACTTCCTGGTAAATGAATCGCATCAGAAGTCTTGTTTGCCAATGAAATCCAAGGATATTTTTCGGCAAAATTCAAAACAATTTCAGGAGTACTGTCTGTTGAGTTATCATTAACTACTACCACTTTTGTTGGTAAGACAGTTTGGTTTGCCAAAGACTGTAATGTCAAAGCGATAAATTCTTCTTCGTTATGAGAAGGGATTATTATATAGAATTTCATTTGACTAATCACTATTTACTAATTACTTTTCACTTTCTCCGCATAAACGATATAATATCTAGGCGTGAAGAAACGCAACAAAGGTCTAAATCCAATCTTTTTTACTGGATGTGTGAATTTTTCATGTGCGATGATTTTCCAACCTGTTTTTTCTAATAACCAGTCCAGTTGCCAATCTTCAAATTCGTGATAATGCCTATCCCACATATCGGTTTTACTTCGATAAGCGGGAGAAAACCACAAACGAAGCGGAATTGAAATCAATAATTTATCTGACTTTACGTTTTGTAAAATAGTGTACGGATTTAATAAATGTTCGAAAATTTCAAACGCGGTAAAAACAGAATAGTCTTCGTTTTGTAGTGCGTCTTGATTGTTGTCTAAATCTTCTCCAGTAGTGTTTTTTACGGTATATCCATTTTCAATCATAATTTTTGAAAAAGGATTGGGAACACCTAAATCAAAAATGGTTTCTGAAGTAGTAATGTGTTTTTGTAAAAATTCTAAAGTGTGTTTGAATCTTTTATTGGGAAACGTTTTTTCGTACATAGTATTGATGTGGAACGATTTGAAATTTCGTCCAATTTTGTTAAAGCAACAAAGATAAATAAAGTTTTGAATTTTGAACTTTTATGGAGTAGGATATAAATAAGAAATTCGCGGCTTTGAATGTAAACCGCGAATTTTTATATAGTAAAAATTATAATTAATATCGGTATACAAACGCATTGATATTCATTCCTGCTCCAACCGAAGCAAAGATTAAAACATCTCCCTTGTTGATTTCTTGATTTTCTATTTTACCTTGAAGAACTTGATCAAAGAGAGTAGGAACGGTAGCAACACTGCTGTTTCCTAAGTCGTGAATACTCATTGGCATCACGTCTTTTGGAGGTGTTTTCCCGTATAGTTTGTAGAAGCGATGTACAATGGCTTCGTCCATTTTTTCATTCGCTTGATGAATCAATATTTTTTTGACATCGTCAATTCCCAAGCCGCTTTTGTCAAGACAACTTTTCATCGCTGATGGTACATTACTCAAGGCAAATTCATAGATTTTACGTCCATACATTTTAATGTATTTAGTATTTGGATCTAAGTTTGGATTGTACGATTTCCCGAAGAATAAATAACCAGCTTCGTCATTGGCAAACGTAGCACTTTCGTAAGAAAGCATTCCGCTTTCATCATCTGAACCTTCTATAATCGATGCGCCAGCTCCGTCTGAGTAAATCATTGAATCTCGGTCGTGATCATCTACTACTCTTGATAAGGTTTCTCCTCCAATTACCAAACAACGTTTTGCCATGCCCGACTTGATAAATGCATTGGCTTGCAAAACGCCTTCAATCCAACCAGGACAACCAAAAAGAAGGTCGTAAGCGACGCATTTTGGATTCTGAATTTGTAATTTATGTTTTACTCTTGTGGCTAAACTTGGCAACATATCCGATTGAACAGTGCCGTGTTTTACATCGCCAAAGTTGTGTGCAAAAATAATATAATCTATTGTTTCTGGATCTATTTTAGCATTTTCAATGGCGCTTTTAGCAGCAAAATAACCTAAATCAGATGAGGTGTATTGGTTGTTTGCATAACGTCTGTTTTCAATTCCAGTGATGCTTTTGAATTTATTGACAACTACTTCGTTTGGATATCCAAAAGGACTTCCGTCTTCGTTTAAAAAAACATGTTCAGAAAAATCAGTATTGCTTACGCTTTTTTCAGGAATATAACTTCCTATTCCGCTTATTTTGATGTTCATAAAGTACTAAATTATAGTACGAATTTATCGTTTTTATCCGAATTAATTGTAATAAAAAGCAAACGAAGTCTGTTTATTATCATTTTTTTAATAAAAACCTTTGAAAAATGACAATTTAGCGGTTATTTTTCTTGTTGTGCAATTTTTATTTGCATTATGGTCGATAAATTATGGGCTTGGTTCTTCATTCGTTCGCAATTGAATCCTTCAAAGTTTACGTCGATTGCCGCTTCAAAGTGAGCGAGCCAAATTTCAAATAGTTCTTTGGATAAATACGATTTTGCATTAACGTCCAAATGAATTTGCGTCAAATTATTCACATAGCCACCTGTCCCCAAAATAGCTTGAGACCAAAAAGTAACCAAAATTGGCAGATGCTCTTCTAGTTTTATTTTAACGACATCGGTAAAGATGTAGCTGATTTTTTCGTCAGCTAATAATTTTTTGTAAAATTCGTCTACTATGGTATATATTTCTTCTGGTGTTTGAATGTCTTTCATTTTGGAAAAAATTAAATGATAAAGTTACGCGATTTCAATTGTAATCAACGGATTAAAATCCTAATTTCTGGGTATCAAAAAGGTTTCAAGGATTCTGAAATGAATTCAGAATGACACTTGAAACCTTCTTCTTTGTATCTAAGCTCGTACTTCGTAGATCAATTTACATATACGCTTCAATTGGTGCACAAGAACATACTAAATTTCGATCTCCGTAAGCATCATCCACACGACGCACACTTGGCCAAAATTTATTTTCTGCAATGTGTTCCAATGGAAAAGCGGCTTGCTCTCTGGTGTATGGGAAGTTCCAAACATCAGCCGTAAGCATCGCTTGTGTATGAGGTGCATTGTGTAAAACCGTATTGTGATTGTCAGCAGTTGCAGCTGCAATTTCTTTTCTGATAGCAATCATAGCATCACAAAAACGATCCAATTCAGCAACATCTTCCGATTCAGTTGGTTCAATCATCAAAGTTCCAGCTACTGGGAAAGAAACCGTTGGAGCGTGGAAACCATAATCCATCAAACGTTTTGCAATATCAGTTACTTCAACACCTTGTTGTTTGAAGGCACGACAATCTAAAATCATTTCATGAGCCGCTCTTCCCATTTCTCCTGAATACAATACAGGGTAGTGGTCTTCTAACCGCGCTTTCATATAATTGGCATTCAAAATAGCATATTTTGTAGCATTGGTTAATCCTTCTGAACCTAACATCGAAATGTAGCCATACGAAATTAAACAGACTAAAGCCGATCCATAAGGTGCTGCTGAAATAGCTGAAATAGCTTGGTTTCCTCCGGTTGGTATAATTGGATTTGTCGGTAAAAACGGTACTAATTTTTCGTTAACACAAATTGGCCCAACACCAGGTCCGCCACCACCGTGAGGAATAGCGAAGGTTTTGTGTAAGTTCAAGTGACAAACATCTGCGCCAATGGTAGCCGGATTGGTTAAGCCTACTTGCGCATTCATATTGGCACCATCCATATAGACTAAACCACCATTTTCGTGGATTAGTTTGGTAATTTCAATGATTGAACTTTCAAAAACACCATGAGTTGATGGATAAGTCACCATTAAGCAAGACAAACGATCATTGTATTCAATGGCTCTAGCACGTAAATCTTCTACATCAATATTTCCTTCTGGAGTAGTTTTGGTTACGATAATTTCCATTCCTGCCATCGCTGCTGATGCTGGATTGGTTCCATGTGCCGAAGAAGGAATCAAACACACATTTCTATGGTCGTCACCTCTTGATAAATGGTAAGCTCTTATGGTCATTAAACCAGCATATTCCCCTTGTGCTCCCGAATTCGGTTGCAAAGTAGTTCCAGCAAACCCAGTAACTACATTCAATTGTTGCTCTAATTTTTTCAACATGATTTGGTACCCTTCTGCTTGGTCAACAGGAGCAAACGGATGAATGCTGTTCCAATTGGCCATTGACAAAGGTAACATTTCGGCTGCAGCGTTCAATTTCATCGTACAAGAACCTAAAGAAATCATGGAATGGTTCAATGATAAATCTTTACGCTCTAATTTTTTGATATAACGCATCAACTGACTTTCAGAATGATGATTGTTGAATACTTCGTGTTGTAAGAAAGTAGAAGTTCTTTCTAAGTTTTTGGGAACCATTGTTTCATTAGCAAATTGATCAATTTGCACATTTGACTTTCCTAATGCTTCCGCAAAAATGGATACAATTTGGTTTAAATCTGCTAATGAAGTGGTTTCGTTTAATGAAATTGAAATGGTTTCGTTATCAACGTAGAAGAAGTTTACTTCGTTTTTCTCTGCTACCGCTTTAACCTTCGCAGCATCTGCTTTTACTAAAAGTGTATCGAAGAAAGCAGAATTGGTTTGGTATACACCAAGTTTATTTAGGGCTTCCGCCAAAGTTACTGCCGAAGCGTGCACTTTATTAGCGATGTATTTTAGTCCTTTTGGTCCGTGATAAACAGCGTACATACCTGCCATAACGGCCAATAAAACTTGTGCAGTACAAATATTTGAAGTTGCTTTTTCGCGTTTTATGTGTTGCTCACGAGTTCCCAAAGCCATTCGTAAAGCTCTGTTTCCGTTCGCATCAATAGTTACACCAATGATTCTTCCTGGCATGGAACGTTTGTGTTCTTCTTTAGTAGCAAAGTAAGCTGCGTGAGGTCCTCCGTATCCCATTGGAATACCAAAACGTTGAGAAGTTCCCACCACTACATCGGCTCCCATTTCTCCTGGAGGAGTTAATTTAGCCAATGCTAAAAGATCGGCTGCTACGGCTACTTTTATTTCGTTAGCGTGTGCATTAGCAATAAAACTAGCATAGTCATTGACTTGACCATATTTCCCTGGATATTGCAACATCGCACCAAAGAAATCAGATGAGAAATCAAATGTTTCGTGATTTCCAACAACTAATTCTATTCCTTTTGGAGTAGCACGCGTTTGTAAAACCGATAGGGTTTGTGGTAAAATTTCTTCTGAAACGAAGAACTTATTTATGTTATTTTTCTTTTGGTCACGAGAACGCACATCAAATAACAAAGCCATTGCTTCAGCTGCAGCAGTACCTTCGTCAAGTAATGAAGCATTTGCAATCTCCATTCCTGTTAGTTCAATGATAGTAGTTTGATAGTTTAAAATAGCTTCTAAACGACCTTGTGCAATCTCTGCTTGGTAGGGTGTGTATGCCGTGTACCAACCCGGATTTTCAAAAATATTTCTTTGAATTACGGCAGGAATTGCTGCAGGGTGATATCCTAAACCAATATAAGATTTGAATACTTTGTTTTTGCTTCCCAATTCTTGAATATGACTTAAGTACTCAAATTCGGTCATTGGAGCGTCTAACTCTAGGTATTTTTTTAGTCGAATGTCATTTGGAATAGTTTCAGCAATCAATTGGTCAAGTGAGTCAACTCCGATAGTTGTAAATAGGTGTTGAAGGTCACTTTCTCTTGGACCTAAATGGCGTAAAGCAAATGCGTCTGTTCTCATTTATATAGAATAAAAGTAAATAAAGTTGTGTTTCAATTCGGTGTTGGTCTCAGCCAAAGAATTCGCGTACAAAAGTAATTATTAAACTTGTATTTTTAAGTTCAACAAATGGTAATATTTTGAGAATTTGTTAACCAAAATCCAGTCTTATTAACAGATTTGTTAGTTTTGTAGCATGCTTAGTCTTAGGAAAATTTTAAATTTCTACATCCAGTCCTCTATTCATGTTGGGATAGCGGTATTTTGTTTAGTACAGCTTAGTGTACCTCAATGGAGCAGTTATTCTTTTCTGGTTTTGTTTGGGACAGTGGTAGGCTATAATTTTTTGAAATATTCCGAATGGTTTTTGTCTAACAAGGGTTTACGAATCCATCTTATTGGGATACTAAGTGTTACTTCAATCGCTGCGGCAGGGTTTCTACTGCTTTTCTTTCAGCAAGATGTTGTGGTACAATTGGATTTGATCGTGGCTTTAGGATTGGTTGTGCTGTATCCTTTTATTCGTAAACAAGGCTGGTTAAAACCATTTTTTGTGAGTGGAGTGGTGAGCTATATTACGGTTGTTATTCCCTTAAAGTCTAGTGTAGATGTTGCTTGGTTTTTTGCACAACGGTTTTTATTGTTGTCTAGTGTGATGATACCTTTTGAAATATTGGATAGCACCACCGATGCTGTTGCTATGAAAACCTTGCCTCATTTGTTTGGAATAGCAAGAACAAAACAGATAGGTTATGTTTTAGTAGGTTTGTTTTGTATTGCCTCTTTTCATACACTATCCATGCTTTATCCCTATTTTATCTATGCTTTAACTTCGGTAGTTGCTATTTATTTTTCTACTGAGAAAAGGAGTTGGTATTATACTTCTTTTTGGGTCGAAAGTTTGCCAATCCTGTGGTGGTTGATTTCGATGGTATTTCAATAAAAAAACCGAAGCGATTAACTTCGGTTTCTATATATCTAAATCAACCCAGCTCGTTTCAATAAGGCTTCTGGTTTTGGTTCTTGCCCTCTGAAACGTTTGTATAAGATCATCGGGTGTTCTGTGCCGCCTTTTGAGAGGATGTTTTCTTTGAATTTTGTAGCTACCTCTGTGTTGAAAATGCCTTTTTCTTGGAAATAAGCAAAAGCATCGGCATCTAAAACTTCAGCCCATTTGTAACTGTAATATCCAGAAGAATACCCTCCTTGAAAAATATGAGAGAAGGAAACACTCATGCAATTTTCGGCTACATCAGGATACAAGCTTGTGCCTTCAAAAGCCGTTTTTTCAAACGCTTTGATATCGGTAATTCTTGTTGGATTATTGCTGTGAAACGCCATGTCTAATAATCCAAAACTCAATTGGCGTAAGGTGGCCATTCCTTCTAAGAAACTGGCACTTTCTTTGATTTTTTCTACATATTCTTGCGGAATGATTTCGCCTGTTTCATAATGTTTAGCAAACAAAGCCAAAGCTTCCGGTTCGTAACACCAGTTTTCCATCATCTGCGAAGGCAATTCCACAAAATCCCAATATACCGAAGTCCCTGATAGACTTGGATAGGTGGTGTTTGCCAACATGCCGTGTAAACCGTGTCCAAATTCATGAAACAAGGTAGTTACTTCGTTGAATGTTAAGAGTGAAGGTTTGGTTGGGGTAGGCGGTGTAAAATTGCACACATTGGAAATATGTGGTCTTTCGTTTACGCCATTTTGAATGTATTGTGGTTTGAACGAGGTCATCCAAGCTCCATTTCGTTTACCTTTTCTTGGGAAAAAATCGGCATAGAATAGCGCCACTAATTCGTTTTTCTCGTCGATTACTTCAAAAGTTTGTACATCGGCGTGGTATTTGTCAATAGTGTCGATTTCTTTGAATGTCAACCCAAATAATTTATTAGCAATAGTGAAAGCGCCATTTAATACATTTTCTAATTTGAAATACGGTTTTAATAGTTCGTCATCTAAATTGAATAATTTTTGTTTCAATTTTTCAGAATAATAGGGTCCGTCCCATTTTTCTAATTGGTCAATGCCGTCTAATTCTTTGGCGAAAGCCGTTAATTGTGCAAACTCATTTTCGGCAGCCGGTTTCGCTTTGGCTAACAAATCATTTAAAAACGTTTTTACTTGATTAGGGTTTTGTGCCATGCGCTCTTCTAAAACAAAGTGTGCGTGGGTTTCATAGCCTAATAAATTAGCGCGTTCGTAACGTAGTTTAGCAATTTGTAACGTAATTTCTTGGTTGTCGAACTCGTTGTTTTGGAAGGCTTTTTTCCCTGCGGCAATGGTAATTTCCTTTCGCAATTCGCGGTTGTCTGCGTAGGTTACAAAAGGCAGGTAACTTGGAAAGTCTAAGGTAAAAATCCAACCTTCTTTTTCTTTGGATTCGGCTAAAGCACGAGCCATTTCAATAGCCCCTTCGGGTAATCCTTTTAAGTCGGATTCGTTGGTGATGTGCAGTTGGTAGTTATTGGTTTCTGCCAATACATTTTCGCCAAAAGTCAGTTTTAATTTGGCTAATTCGGTGTCGATTTCGCGTAAGCGTGTTTTTTTATCTTCGCTAAGTAAGGCTCCATTGCGGGCAAAACTTTTGTATTTCTTATCTAATAAAGTGGCTTGTTCGGGAGATAAACTCAAATCGTTTCTTTGGTCGTACACTACTTTAACTCTTAGAAATAAGGCTTCGTTTAACGAAACATCATTGCTGAAAGCAGTTAGTAATGGAGAAACTTCTTGTGCAATTTTCTGCATTTCGTCACAGGTTTCTGCCGAATTCAAATTGAAGAAAATAGAGGATAAACGATCTAAAGTTTGTCCTGAAAAATCCAAAGCTTCTATGGTGTTTTCAAAAGTAGGCTTCGCTGGATTATGAGTAATCTCATCAATTTCTGCTCGCGCTGCTGCAATAGTGGTTTCAAAAGCAGGTTGGTAATCGCTCATTTGAATTTGAGAGAAAGGCGCTGCATTGTATTTGGTAGTGTATGTTGAGGTTAAGATGTTCATTGCTCTAAAGTGGCATCCCGAAACTACGAGAACGCAAAGTTTTATAGTTTAAAATTTTCTAAATCTTGATAGGTATTCCAAAAACGTAAAAGTTCTATTTTAGTTGTTGTAACTCTGTAATAAAGTGTAATCTGTTTTGTAATTACCACTTTGTGAACGTTTTTATAATTTGTAGAAACAAAAAAGGTGTTGTTGTTTGAAATTAATTGAATAGTGCTTTCTGATTTTTCAATAAAGTTTAAAACATCTTGAAACGTCCACTCTAATTCCAAATAGTCGATATTTTGCCAATAGTCTGTTTTTGCTTGTGGTGACCAAATGACAATCATTATTTAAAATATTTTGAATATTTATTTTTGGTTTCCTCCATAACGAGGTTATGAGGGATTCCTTCATTATTTTCTAATGAATAAAGCGCTTCGTCAATGGCTGCTTTTTGTTTTTCTGTTAGATTCGATTTGGATTGGATTAAATGAATAATTTCTTCAATCAACATCGGATTTTCAATATCCAAAACAATTTTTGCAAGCTCTATTTTAGAGGTATGGATGTTCATAGGAATTGTTTTTTATCAAAGATAATTATTTTTTCAATCCTTCTGATGCTTTGATAACGGCTTCTTTTAGGTTTTGTTTGTAGGCAATTATTCGGTTTAAAATAGTGTTGTCAGCACTTCCGATGATTTGAGCTGCCAAGATACCTGCATTTTTAGCTCCGTTCAATGCTACGGTTGCTACAGGAACTCCGCCCGGCATTTGCAAAATTGATAAAATCGAATCCCAACCGTCAATTGAATTACTTGATTTTACAGGGACTCCAATTACAGGGAGGGGACTCATAGAAGCCACCATTCCAGGTAAATGTGCAGCACCACCTGCACCCGCAATAATTACTGAAATTCCTCTTTCGTGTGCTTTTGTGCTAAAATCAAATAATTTTTCAGGAGTTCTGTGTGCCGAAACAATATCTACTTCGGTTTCGATTCCAAATTCTTTTAAAATGTCGATGGCGTCTTGCATTACCGGCATATCCGAAATGCTTCCCATGATGATGGCAACTTTACTCATTTTTATTTAAAGATTTAAAGATTTAAGAATTTAAAGATTTATTGAAAGGGTACATTACAAAATGTATTAATTTTTCAATCTTTAAATTTTTCAATCGTTTAATTAACAAATCACTCTAATTGTATTTTTTACTTGCTCTGCTATTTTTCTTGCTTCGTTTACATCTTCGTTTACGATGGTGACGTGTCCCATTTTTCTAAAAGGGCGGGTTTGTTTTTTACCGTAGATGTGTGGTGTTACGCCATCCCATTCAAGTATTTTTTCAATATTTTTATAAATTACATTGCCCGAAAAATTTTCTTCGCCTACCAAATTTACCATAATTCCGGCCACTTTACTATCGGTATTGCCTAAAGGTAAATCTAAAATGGCGCGCAAATGATTTTCAAATTGCGAGGTGTAACTTGCTTCAATGGAATAATGACCGGAATTATGCGGTCTTGGCGCTACTTCATTGACTAAAATTTCGTCATTTTCGGTTTGGAACATTTCCACTGCTAATAATCCCACATGATGAAATTGTTGGGAAACATTCAAAGCAATGGCTCTGGCTTTTTTGGCTACTTCCTCATCAATTCGCGCAGGGCAAATAACATATTCTACCTGATTGGCTTCGGGATGGAATTCCATCTCTACTACAGGATAAGTTTTGATTTCGCCCGAAGGATTGCGACATACAATAACGGCCAATTCATTTTTGAATGGAACCATTACCTCAGCAATACATTCTACGTTGGGTAATTCGTCTAAATCAGCTACTTTTCGAACTACTTTCACTCCGTTTCCGTCGTAACCAAATTCGGTACATTTCCAAACGAAAGGCATTTGGAGCGTTGATTGTTGATTGTTGATTGCTGATTTTAGATTTTGAAGATTTTCAAATCGTTGATAAGCTGCTGTTGGAATGTTGTGTTGGGTGTAAAAATCTTTTTGAATGCCTTTATTCTGAATTAATTTTAAGGTTTTTGGCGAAGGATAAACTGGTACTCCTTCTTCTTCTAATTTCACAAGAGCATCTAAGTTCACCAATTCGATTTCGAAAGTCAAAACATCCACTTTTTTTCCGAAGTTGTATACGGTGTCAAAATCCATCAAGTCGCCCTGAAAGAATTGGTTGCAAGCTATTTTACAAGGCGCTTCGTCGCTTGGGTCTAAAACGTAGGTTTGAATATCAAATTTTCGAGTGTCAAACAATAGCATTTTGCCTAGTTGACCACCGCCTAAAATTCCTAATTTAAAATCAGAAGAAAAATAATTCATTTGTTTTCTCTTTTACTTCAATTGCTGGGCTTTTGTAGCCTAGGTGTGCAAAGATACTTAGTCCGTTGATAATTAACAATTGATAATGGATAATTCGTAGTTGTAAATGTACAAATTCCCCGTCTTTTATAGATTGTCCAATCCGAATTCAGTATATTTGCTCTTTATTTTTAAAATCAAATAATGATTCAACTTCACGATAAGCAATTTGTGCCGTTTATTTCTGCCAAAGAAATTGATCTTGCCATTGCTAAAATGGTGGCGCAGATAACGGCTGACTTTTCAAATGAAACTCCTGTTTTTATTGGGGTGCTGAATGGGGCTTTTATGGTCGTTTCGGATTTATTGAAACGGTATACATCGCCTTGTGAAGTGAGTTTTATTAAAATGGCTTCTTACGAAGGTACTTCTTCTACCGAAGAGGTGAATCAACTCCTTGGCTTAAATCAAGACTTGACTGGTAGGACAGTAGTGGTAATTGAAGATATTGTGGACACAGGAAACACTTTAGTTGCTTTGAAAGCCTTGTTTGAAAGTGAAAATGTAAAAGAGTTTAGGATTGCGACCTTGTTTTTTAAACCAGAGGCATATAAAGAAGACCTGTCGATAGATTATGTAGGAATTCGAATTCCGAATAAATTTATTGTAGGCTACGGATTGGATTATGACGGTTTGGGGCGTAATTTACCCGAAGTATATCAATTGAAAGACTAATTAAAAACCATATTTACAACACACAAAAATAGATTTAGAAGATGATTAACATTGTTTTATTTGGGAAACCAGGAGCAGGAAAAGGAACTCAAGCCGAATTTTTAAAAGGAAAATATAATTTGACACACCTTTCAACGGGTGATATTTTTAGATTCAACATCAAAAATGAAACGGAATTAGGGAAACTAGCTAAAACCTATATGGACAAAGGAGATTTAGTACCTGATGAAGTAACGATTCAAATGTTGCAATCTGAAGTAGATAACAATCCTCATTCAGCAGGGTTTTTATTTGACGGTTTTCCAAGAACATTGGCGCAAGCGGGTGCTTTGGATCGTTTTTTAGAATCAAAAGGACAACAAATTACGGCTACTGTAGCCTTAGAAGCAGACGATGAAATCTTGGTACAACGTTTATTAGAAAGAGGGAAGACTTCAGGAAGACCTGATGATCAAGATGAAGAAAAAATTAGAAATCGTTACCAAGAATACAATGAAAAAACAGCTCCTTTGATGGGGTATTACAAAGAGCAAGGGAAGTTTTATGCTGTTGATGGAATTGGTTCTATTGCAGCAATCACAGAACGATTGAGCGCTGTAATCGACAATTTATAATAGGACACAAAACGTTTGGGACCTTGGATTAAAGTAAAAACCTTTATTTGTTTATCTTTAAATCTGAATTTTAAACTTTTAAAAAAATACAATTGGAACTACTCATTATATTTCTCTTAATTCTATTGAATGGCGTTTTCTCTATGTCGGAAATTGCGTTGATTTCTTCGCGAAAGAGCCGATTAGAAACTGCTGCTAAAAAAGGCAGTAAAACCGCTAAAACTGCACTTGATTTGGCGAATTCGCCCAACAAATTTTTGTCGGCAGTTCAAATAGGAATTACACTTATTGGAATTTTGACTGGTATTTATAGTGGTAATAAAATTACTGAAGATGTAGAATTATTCATAAGTGGGTTTGAAGCTATTAAACCTTATGCTCATTCGGTAGCCGTAGGAATTGTAGTAGTGGTGTTGACTTTTTTCTCTTTGGTTTTGGGTGAATTGTTGCCCAAACGAATTGGGTTGAATCACCCGGAATCGATTGCTAAGGCGATGGCCATGCCTATGAAGATCATTTCCATTATTACGGCTCCTTTTATTTGGTTATTAACTACTTCTACCGAGTTTTTATTGGATATTCTTCAGATCAAACCGACGGCAGACGGAAAGGTAACCGAGGAAGAAATTAAGGCGATTATTAAAGAAGGTACCGAGGTAGGAGAAGTTCAAGAGATTGAGCAAGATATTGTGGAGCGTGTGTTTCATATTGGAGATCGAAAAGTCAACTCGTTGATGACGCATCGTAGTTCGATGGTGTACCTTTCTATGGATGATACTTTGGAAGAAATTAAATCCAAAGTGTTGGATGAATTGCATTCTGTTTATCCCGTTTGTGAAGAGAATCTAGATGAGGTTGTAGGCGTTGTGTTTTTGAAGGATTTATTTGCCAATTTTGAAAAAGGCAACTTCAACTTACGCTCAATTGCTAAAGAACCTTCTTATTTTATTGAACATACATCGGCTTATAAGGCATTAGAAAATTTCAAGAAGACCAAAGTGCATTATGCTTTTATAACGGATGAGTATGGTGTTTTTCAAGGAATTATTACATTGAATGATATTTTGGAGGCGCTTGTAGGGGATGCTGCTGATTTTGATGATGATGAGTATCAATTGATTGCCAATGAAGATGGTTCTTGGTTAGTAGACGGTCAATATTCCTTACACGATTTCTTGACTTACTTTGATTTGGATGAGAGAACTACTGATTATGAGGTAACTACTGTGAGTGGATTTATAATAACGGAGCTAGGGGCTATTCCTAAAGAAGGCGATAAGTTGATTTGGAATAAATTGGAATTTGAAGCTCAAAAAATGGATGGTGTGAAGATTGATAAAGTATTAATCAAAACATTTATAGATTAATAAAATAAGGAACAATGACAGAAGGGAACTTCGTAGATTACGTTAAAATATATGTTTCTTCTGGTAAAGGAGGAAAAGGTTCTACGCATTTGCATAGAGAAAAATTTATTGAAAAAGGTGGCCCAGATGGTGGAGATGGTGGTCGTGGCGGACACGTTTATTTAGTTGGAAATAAAGGACTTTGGACTTTGTTTCACTTAAAATTTGCTCGTCACGTCAAAGCAGGTCATGGTGGAGATGGAGGAGGGGACCGAAGTACCGGAGCTGATGGTGATGACAAATTCATTGAAGTGCCTTTAGGAACTGTAGTTAAAGACAAAGAAACAGGTGAAGTGTTATTTGAAATTACCGAAGACGGAGAGAAACGTATTTTGGCTCAAGGAGGAAAAGGAGGGTTAGGCAACTGGCACTTTAGAAGTTCAACCAATCAAACACCACGGTATGCACAACCTGGATTACTAGGTGTGGAAATGGATGTGATTTTAGAATTGAAAGTCTTGGCTGATGTAGGTTTGGTAGGTTTTCCCAATGCAGGAAAATCGACTTTGTTATCGGTTTTGACTTCGGCTAAGCCTAAGATTGCAGATTATCCTTTTACTACTTTGAAACCTAATTTAGGAATTGTAGCGTATCGCGATTTTCAATCGTTTGTAATTGCTGATATTCCTGGAATTATTGAGGGTGCAGCTGAAGGAAAAGGATTAGGACATTACTTTTTGCGTCATATTGAACGTAATTCAACTTTGTTATTTTTAGTACCTGTGGATACACCAGATATTAAAGCGGAGTACGATATTTTAGTCAACGAATTGACTAAATACAATCCAGAAATGTTAGACAAAGAACGTTTGTTGGTTATTTCAAAAATAGATATGTTGGATGATGAGCTTAAGGCAGAACTTAAGACAGAATTGGATGTTGCGTTTAAGGATATTCCGTATTTGTTTATTTCATCGGTGGCACAACAAGGTTTGACTGAATTAAAAGACAAATTGTGGAATATGTTGAATAACTAAACGTATTTAGCTGATATAAAATATAAGTCCGTCTCTTATGAGGCGGATTTTTTTTATGAAAAACCTTTACGATTAGAATGAAATAGAAGTATTAATTTCCTTATTTTTGAAATATGAAACGGATTGTGTTAATCATTTTATTTTTTCCAATACTACTCTGGTCTCAAGCTAACTTTGAGAAAGCAGAGCAGCTTTTGGAAGTTGGAAAAACAGATCAAGCTCGGTTGCTGTTTGAAACTATAGTGAAGGAGAATCCGTCTCATTTAAAATCAATAGAACATTTAGGCGATATTGCAGGTCAAAATAAATCATGGGACAAAGCCCTTTTGTATTACAAAAGGCTGAAACAATTGCAGCCTACCGAAGCCAATTATTATTATAAGTATGGAGGTGCTTTAGGTATGAAGGCGAAAGAAGTCAATAAATTCAAAGCATTAGGAATGATTGACGAAATCAAATCGTCTTTTGAAAAAACTATAGTTTTGGATCCTAAACACAGGGAATCGCGTTGGGCATTGGTGGTGTTGTATTTACAATTGCCAGGAATTATTGGTGGTAGTGAGGCAAAAGCAATAGCCTATTCTAATGAATTGATGCGTTTGTCGCCTTTGGATGGCTATTTGTCTAAAGGATACATTGAAGAATATTTAGGTAGAAACAAAAAGGCGGAATTGAATTATATCAAAGCTTTTGAGTTGAATAATTCAAAATTAGCTTTTCAGAAATTATACAATTTGTATTTGTACAAAATGAAAAATTCGGATAAAGCCCAACAGTTAAAAGAACAATTTGAGAAATAAGCCTTCCCAACCCCTCCAAAGGAGGGGCTTAAAAAAGAGGTTAATAAATAAACTTAAGATGATTGATAAGAATAATACTAAAAGCATTCCCCCTTCGGGGGTTAGGGGGCTACATTTTATTGCCATTGGCGGCAGCGCGATGCACAATTTAGCGTTGGCTTTGCACAACAAAGGGTATCAGGTTACAGGAAGTGACGATGCTATTTTTGAACCTTCGAAATCACGATTAGAAAAGAAAGGAATTTTACCTGCTGAAATGGGTTGGTTTCCAGAGAAAATCACCGCAGATATTGAAGCTGTAATTCTAGGAATGCACGCTAAGGCAGACAATCCTGAGTTGTTGAAAGCGCAGGAATTAGGATTGAAAATCTATTCGTATCCTGAATTTTTATATGAACAGTCCAAAAATAAAACCCGTGTGGTTATTGGTGGTTCTCACGGAAAAACCACAATTACTTCGATGATTTTGCATGTTATGCATTACCATAATATTGCGGTAGATTATATGGTGGGAGCGCAGTTAGAAGGATTTGATACGATGGTGCATCTTACTGAAGAAAATGATTTTATGGTGTTGGAAGGCGATGAATATTTGTCATCTCCAATTGATAGACGTTCGAAATTTCATTTGTACCAACCTAATATCGCTTTGATTTCTGGGATTGCTTGGGATCATATTAATGTTTTTCCAACCTATGACAACTATGTAGAACAGTTTGAGATTTTTATTAGCAAAATTACGAATGGCGGAATTTTGGTCTATAATGAAGACGATGCTGAGGTAAAACGTGTTTCGGAAGCGGCAACGAATCCAATTCGTAAACTACCTTATAGTACACCCGCTTATTCGGTTAGCGATGGTGTAACACTTTTAGAAACTCCTGAAGGACCCATGCCTATTGAAGTTTTTGGTGCGCATAATTTGAATAATTTGGCTGGAGCCAAATGGATTTGTCAAAATATGGGTGTAGACGAAGCCGATTTTTATGAAGCGATTGCCAGTTTTAAAGGGGCATCCAAACGTTTGGAAAAAATTGCCGAAGGAAAAGGTAGGGTGGCTTATAAAGATTTTGCACATTCTCCAAGTAAGGTGGCTGCCACTACCCAAGCAGTTAAAGAGCAATATCCTAATCGTACTTTGGTAGCTTGTTTGGAGTTGCATACCTATAGTAGTTTGAATGCTGAATTTTTGAAAGAATACGAAGGTGCTTTGGAATATGCCGATGAAGCGGTTGTTTTTTATTCGCCAGATGCGGTAAAAATCAAACAATTGGAAGAAGTAACCTATGAGCAAATTGCCAAAGCGTTCAATCGCGAAGATTTAATTATCTATACCAATCCGGCCGAATTTAAACACTATTTATTTAGCCGAAATTTAGATAATTCTGCTTTATTGTTGATGAGTTCTGGTAATTACGGAGGATTGAATTTTGATGAAGTTAAGCAGTTGATCGAATAAGAAATAAAAACCTAAAAATAGAATTACCCATGGAAAATGCCCCCTTTCCCATTAGTAGTTGGTCCGAAGATGATAAACCTCGGGAGAAACTCATGCTTAAAGGCAAAAGTGCTTTGAGCGATGCCGAATTGATTGCTATATTAATCGGTTCTGGTAGTCGAAATGAAACGGCAGTTGATTTAAGTAAACGGATTTTGGCTACTGTTACTCATAATTTGAATGCGTTAGGGAAACAGAGCCTCTCGCAACTAATGCAATTCAAAGGAATAGGAGAAGCGAAAGCAATTGCTATTATTGCGGCATTAGAATTGGGCAGAAGGCGAAGAGCCGAAGAGGCTGTTGAGTTAGTTAAAATCACATCAAGTAAAATTATTTTTGAGTTAATGCAACCTATTATTGGCGAATTGGCTCATGAAGAATTTTGGGTTATTTATTTGAATAATTCTAATAAAGTGATTTCGAAAACCCAATTGAGTAAAGGCGGAATTACAGGAACGGTAGTCGATGTACGTTTGGTTTTTAAAGTAGCAATGGAAATGAGTGCTACTTCTTTGATTCTGTGCCATAATCATCCTTCGGGGAGTTTGAAACCCAGTGAGGCTGACAAGCAAATTACCCAAAAATTAAAACGAGCGGGGGAGAGTTTGGAAATAACTATTTTGGATCATATAATAGTAACTGAAACGAGTTACTTTAGTTTTGTCGATCAGGGAATTTTGTAATTGTAACTATGAAAAACAAGAATATACAGCACGTTTTTTTTGATTTGGATCACACCCTTTGGGATTTTGATAAAAATTCTGAAATGGCGTTTGCTACTATATTCAAACAGAATCATCCTGAAATAGCCATAGTCGATTTTATAGCAAAATACGCTCCGATTAATCAGGCCTGTTGGAAGTTGTATCAGTACGATAAAATTACCCACGAGGAGTTGCGTTACAAGAGGTTGAAGGATTCTTTTGATGCTTTGAATTATGTCATTTCAGATGCAGCGATCCATCAAATGGCGGAGGATTACATTACTTTTTTGCCAGACAATAATCATTTGTTTGACGGTGCTATTGAACTATTGGATTACCTCAATGGAAAATACCAATTGCATATTATTACCAATGGGTTTGCTAATGTTCAGTATAAAAAAATAGCCAATTCAAATATTGACACTTATTTTACAACGATTACCAATTCTGAAATGGCAGGGGTTAAGAAGCCTAATCCTATTATATTTCAACATGCGTTGGATTTGGCTCAAGCCCAAAAAGAAAACAGTATTATGATTGGCGATTGTTTGGAAGCCGATGTTCAAGGCGCATTAGATTTTGGAATTGATGCGGTGTTTTTCAACCCGAATAAAGAAATTAGCCCCAAAGGAATTATTGAAATTAACCATTTGTTAGCACTTAAAAACTATTTATAATTATGAGAAAACTACTATTTGTATTCGTTTTAATTACATCGTTTTGTTTTGGACAAAACATCAATAACTATAAAGCCGTTATTGTTCCCTTAAAATTTGATTTTATTCGCACCAATAATCAGTATCGACTTTGTACAATATCCAAAGCGAATCTTATCAGTGCTGGGTTCGTTGTTTTTTATGCGAATGAAATTTTGCCAAAAGAATACAATGATCAGTGTGAATTGTTGTATTATGATATTGTGAAAGAAAATGCCTTCTTAGCCACTCAATTTCATATTGAGTTAAAGGATTGTAGAGGTAACCTGATTTATAAATCAGAAAGGGGATATACTAAGGAAAAAGACACGGAATTAGCTTATGCAAGTGCTTTGAATAAAGCTTTTGTGTCATTAAATAATTTGCATTATAAATATGATAAAAATACCATAGTAGTTTCTGAATTGTCAGTAAAAAATGAGGAAACTCCTGTTGTGTCTCCAGCTTCAACTGCTGTGATAGAAAAATCAGTTTCCAATTTAGTGTATGCACAAGTTACTCCCAATGGATATCAATTAGTAGATGCAAGTCCGAAAGTTGTTTACATACTATACAAAACATCCCGTTCAGATTTGTATATTGCTACGAAAGGAAATACTCATGGTGTGTTTATTCAGAAAGACAATCAATGGTATTTTGATTATTACGAAAAGGAGCAATTAATTTCAGAAAAAGTAGCAGTGAAGTTCTAGTATCCGTACTTGTCTTTCCATCTGTTTTTTAAGAATTCGCGAGTGGTATTTTCTCTAGTATTATTTCCAGGTTCATAGATAGCAGTTCCTGATATGGCTTCGGGTAAAAATTCTTGTTCGGCAAAATTATTAGCATAATCATGCGAATATTTATACTCTTCACCATATCCTAATTCCTTCATCAATGGAGTAGGCGCATTACGTAAATGAATTGGCACGGATAGATCTCCTGTTTGTTTGACTAGTTGCTGGGCTTTCCCAATGGCTACATAAGACGCATTACTTTTTGGAGATGTGGCTAAATACACAGCACATTGACTGAGGATGATTCGGCTTTCAGGATAACCAATAGTAGCTACTGCTTGAAAGGTATTGTTGGCCATTATGAAAGCAGTAGGATTGGCATTTCCGATGTCTTCGCTAGAAAGAATGAGCATGCGTCGTGCAATGAATTTTACATCTTCGCCACCTTCAATCATTCGAGCTAACCAATATACGGCACCGTTGGGATCGCTCCCTCGGATGGATTTGATAAAGGCCGAAACAATGTCGTAATGTTGTTCTCCTGTTTTGTCATACAAAACCGTATTTTGCTGTACTAATTCTAGAACCCTTTCATTTGTAATGAAAATTTCATCTTCATTTGAGGCGTTTACGACCAGTTCGAAAAGATTTAATAGTTTGCGTCCATCCCCGCCAGAAAGGCGCAGTAGCGCTTCTGTTTCGGTTAGATGTATTTTTTTTTCTTTTAAAATACTGTCTTTTTCTATTGCGCGATGAAGTAAAGCCTCTAAATTTTCTTTATTAAAAGGATTCAAAGTGTATACTTGACAGCGCGATAATAATGCCGGAATAACTTCAAAACTTGGGTTTTCGGTAGTGGCTCCAATGAGTGTAATCCAACCTTTTTCGACTGCGGCTAATAAAGAATCCTGTTGAGACTTACTGAAGCGATGAATCTCATCAATAAATAAAATGGGATTTTTGGAAGTAAAGAGTCCGCCACTTTGTTTGGCTTTTTCGATAACGTCCCGAATATCTTTCACTCCAGAATTAATTGCGCTTAGGGTGTAAAAAGGGCGTTTGGATTCTTGCGAAATAATTTGGGCTAGGGTTGTTTTTCCTGTTCCAGGAGGTCCCCAAAAAATTAAGGAAGGAATAATTCCTTTGGCTATTTGCTGCGTCAACGAACCATTAGCACCCACTAGGTGGGATTGACTAATATAGTCTTCTAATTGTTGTGGACGAATGCGTTCTGCTAGAGGGGCTTCCATTTTATTATGGGTTTATTTGTTGATTCGGTTATTGGTTAATTCGGTTATTTGGGGATGTGTTTATTTAGTTATTTGTTAACTGTATTGAAACTAGTATGTGGTAACTCAAATCACCGCAGATTCGCAGATTTTCTTTAATTTTTTTAATTTCTTTGTCTTACTGCTTCGTAAAGGAAGGCACCACAAGCAACCGATACGTTTAATGATCCAATTGTTCCGAACATTGGTAATTTTGCTTTTTCATCTACAATTTTCAATACCGATGGATTGATTCCTCTGTCTTCTGATCCCATGATGATAGCAACAGGTTCGTTTAATGTAATATCGTAGATGTTTTGTTCTGTTTTTTCGGTAGCGGCTACGGTTTTGATTCCTGAACCTTGAAGGTAAAAGATAGCGTCTTTAATATGTTCTACTTTACAGATAGGCACATTGAAGACGGCACCAGCAGACGTTTTTACGGTATCTCCATTGACAGGTGCTGAACCTGCTTTTTGAATAATAATACCATTGACGCCTGTACATTCGGCAGTTCTAATAATCGCACCAAAGTTACGTGCGTCAGAGATTTGGTCTAGTATTAAAAACAGCGGTTGTTTTCCAGATACCATAGTAGATTCTACTAAATGCTCCAATTCCATAAAACCGATAGGAGAGATGCTTGCTACAGCACCCTGATGGTTGTTAGGCGTTAAGCGATTTAGTTTTTCAACTGGAACATAGGAGAAATTAATATTGGCACGTTTCATGACCTTCATTAAATCCTTCATCAGTTCACCTGCAATTTCTTTTTGAATGAAGACTTTGTCAATTGCAGTTCCTGCTTGTATGGCCTCAATAATGGCGCGTATTCCGAATATTATGTTTTCTTTTTCCATCTCGCAAAGATACAAAAAAAAACCACCAGCCAAAGGCTGATGGTTTCTTATGAATTATTTGAGAAAAATTAGAATTTATCCCAGAAAATTTTAGTTGTTTGAGTATCTCCACCCATTGCAGTTTTAGCTGCATCATAGTTAGATTTATTCAATGTAGGTTCGTTCAATGGATAAGTGTAACGAGTTGGTAACGGTAAACCTGATACAGCAGCAGTATTAAATGCTGGAGCATCGTATTTTCTTTTTACACACCATCCTTCAAAACCTCTGTTGTACATAGCTAACCAAAATTGGAAACCAATTTTTTCTCTCCATGTTCCAGTTGCTGTTGCATACGCAACATCAGTTCTAGCTAGGTAAGTTGTGATGTCTGCAGAGGCTACACCCCAATCAGTCATGTTAGCTGTAATACCATTAGTGTAGTGCGTTGCAGCAGTTCCACCTACAGCATAACCTCTTTCAACCGCTTCTGCTAATAAGAACTCTACTTCTGAATAGTCTAACAATACACCTCTAAATGTAGGTTGGTGCATTAATGTACCAATGTGTGTGTAAGCTGTAAAAGAGTTGTTGTCTCCATAAGGTCCACCAGTGTATACTCCTGTACCTAAATTGTTATCAAAATAGAATGCTCTACGTGGATCGCTTTTAGCGTTCATGTAATTAACAATTGTATTAGCAGCAACGAAATCACTT
Source organism: uncultured Flavobacterium sp. (assembly GCA_964579755.1). Lineage (GTDB taxonomy): Bacteria > Bacteroidota > Bacteroidia > Flavobacteriales > Flavobacteriaceae > Flavobacterium. The sequence continues at coordinate 4,692 of CAZOHO010000003.1, read as the reverse complement.
CTTCCAGATTGAACTAAATCAACCCATAAAGGATTTGTGTTAGGTGTAGAACCTAAATAATTTAAAATTACGTTATCACTATTTGAAGTTAGCACACCAGCAGTTACGGCTTCTTGAGCAGCAGTTTGAGCAGCAGTATTATTAGCATCTGCCATTCTCATAGCAAGTTTTAATTTTACCGAGTTAGCAAACTTTTTCCATTTTGCAATATTACCACCAAAAATGATATCAGCAGATGTATATCCAGTACCCGCTCCATTCAATTTTGCGATTGCATCATTGATTCTAACGATTAAGTCAGCATAAATTGCTACATCATCGGTATAAGCAGGAGTTGGTTCTGCTGCACCTTTTAAAGCATCAGTGTAAGGAATGTCTCCAAAAGTATCTACCATTTGTTGCCAAGCGTATACTTCAATTACTGAAATCATTGCCTTTTGTTTGTCATTTGAAGCTAATGATTTAGCATCTTGTAAGTCAAACAATACGTCTCTGTACATTCTGCTCCAATGGTTTTGAGGGATGTTACGCGTATTAAAATCGTAATTACTCTCATCGATATAGGTAGTTTCTGTCCAGTATTGAGACAATAATCTGTAGATGTTCAAGTTAACACTTGTACTCTCAGTTTGGTCAAATAAAGTTTTCGTTGCCGAAGTGAAGAGTGCTTCAGAAGACACCTGAGTTGGATTATTCGGGTCTCTGTTCAAGTTCTCGAAATTTTCATTACTAGAACAACTAGCAATGAATAGAGAAGATAGTATAAATAAATATTTTTTCATCTGTTTCATTATTAAAATTCAAATTTTAAACTAGCTCCAATTTCTTTAACTGCAGGATACGCACCTGATTGGTATCCTTGAACGTTACCAGAACCTAGACCAGCTTCTGGATCAGAGTAAGGAGTGTTTTTGTGAATGATCCACAAGTTTCTTCCGATTAAAGAGAAAGATAAGTTTTCAATAGACAATTTATTAATTAAATCTTTAGGGAATACATAAGATAAACTTACTTCTCTTAATTTAACGAATGATGCATCATATACGTGTTGTGATTGTGCAGCTCTAGCATAACCCCAAGGGTTCGCATAAGTATTTGCGGCAGCTCTTACAGTATTTGGAGTCCCATCAGCTTTAACACCAGGTAAGATAATACCTCCACCTGTAGCATTTGAATTACGAACTGGGTTACCTAATTCGTTTGTTCCAGCTGTAAAGTCATACAATCCAGTTGCATAACCGTACCAAGTATCTAAAGAGAATACATCTCCACCTTTTTGAACATCAATCAAAGCACTTAAACTTAAGTTTTTGTATTTGAATGTGTTTTTAACACCTCCAGTCCAATCTGGTGTAATGTTACCGATTTTTTCTGTTGTAGAAGTAGTTAATTGGTAGTAACCGTTAGTTTTAACAATTGGTTGTCCATTTGCGTGGTGTACTATATCTTTTCCTCTAATTGTTCCGAAAGGCTCATTTAAAGCACCTCCTAAAGTTACACCACCTTGAACAGATGCTAGTTGCATGAATTCAATTCCTTCAGCTAATCTAGTGATAATACCTTTATTAGTTGACCAGTTTACTTTTACATCCCAAGAAAAATCAGCTGTTTTAATAGGAGTAGCATTTACTACTGCTTCGTATCCTGTATTTTCCATATCACCACCATTTAACCATAAGTTAGATGCGCCAGTAGCGTTAGATACTGTGATAGGTGTAATTAAGTCAATCGTTTTTCTTTTGTAGTAAGAAAAGTCAAATCCTAATCTGTTGTTTAAGAATTGTGCTTCTAAACCTACCTCAAATTCTTTACTAGTTTCTGATTTTAAGCTTGGATTGTTGAAAGCACTTGGATTACTTGCAGATGCGTTACCGTTGAAAGCAGCTCCAACATTATAAGTATTAAATACTTGGTATGGAGTAGTGTCATTACCTACTTCAGCATAGTTGGCTCTGAATTTACCAAATGACAACCAATCTTTTTTGATTAAATTAGAAAAAATTAATGTTGATGCAACAGATGGATAGAAGTACTCGTTATTAGCAGCAGGCAATGCAGATGTTTTATCTCTTCTGATCGAAGCGTCAAAGTAATATGTTCCTTTGTACACTAACCCTGCTTTAGCAAAAACACCTTCTACACGTTTTGTGTAATCGACTTTGTTGTAATCTAAAGATGTTAATGGGTTTACTGAATTTGATAGTGTAAACAATCCTGGCGTCACTAAACCACCATTTGCAGATGCTGCTAATGAGTTGTTTTTGTTCACACGTACATTGTATCCAATTAATCCGTTGATGTTTAAATCACTAGTAATATCATGGTTAAAGTTACCCATAATGTCATAGTTAATTTCAGATGCTTTTCTATTAGTTACTGTATAATCAGAAACATCAGATGATCCGATATCAATTCTTTCTTCTCTGATTTCTGAGTAGCTATCGAAAGCAAATTTCCCTACTACATTGAACCAGTTATTTACTTTTTGAGTAGCACTGAAGTTTCCTGTGTAACGGTCTCTACTATCAGATTGGAAATTTTTGTAAGTATTCCAATATACGTTATCAGTATAAATTGGGCTTAAATCATCCGATGAGTTTACGTTCCATGTAATGTTTTCTCCGGTAGCAAAGAAAGCAGCTTTTTGTTCTTGAACATCAACGTTAGTCTGCCACCATTGTCTGAAAGCTTGCATAGGGTTTCCAGAGCTATAACCTGTTCCGTTTCTTCCTCTACCATTATTGTTAGTAAATGAGAAGTCACCAGAAACAGTTAATTTTTCACTCAATTTTTGAGAACCAGAAAAAGTCAAAGTATTTCTTTTTAATAAAGCGTTAGGCGTAACACCTTCTTGCATTTTGTTTGTGAATCCTAGACGGAAAGTAGTAGCGTCTGTACTTTTTCCGAAAGAAACAGAATTTGTAGTAGTTAATGCATCTACAAAAAATGAATTAGGATTGTTTTTAGCAGCAACCCATGGAGTAGCTTTACCATAACCAGGTAATTGTGGGAAGATAGAGTTCCATTGGTATACATTTAAATTTGGGTTAAATGCAGCTCCATAAGAAGCGTCTTCAGTAAAAGGTACTACTTGGTCGTTTACCCCGTCACCATTGATGTCATAGTTCAAGAAATATGGGTCATCGTAATACGGACCATAACCAGCTCCGTATTTGTCTTGGTAAACTGGCAAAGTGTTTTTGTCTACAGAACCAATAGTAAGTGAAGAATTAACAGTTACACCAATTCCTTTTGCGTTTTTTCCTTTTTTAGTTGTAATAACCAAAGCTCCATTTGAAGCTCTAGAGCCATAAAGAGCTGTTGCAGCAGCACCTTTTAATACGTTAATGCTTTCGATATCGTCAGGGTTGATATCTGAAGCTGCATTACCATAGTCGTATCCACCTCTTCCTGATGTAACATCAGAGCTGTTATTAGTTTCATTCAAAACAGGAGTACCATCTATTACAATTAATGCTTGGTTACTTCCGTATAAAGATTTGAATCCACGAACAATGATGTTAGCAGAACCTCCTAATGTACCAAATGATTGGATATCAAGACCTGCAACCTCTCCAGATAAAGCATCGGCAAAGTTAGTAACAGGAGTGTCTGCGATGTCATTCCCTTTTACTTCTTGTGAGGCATAACCTAAAGCTTTTTTAGATTTTTTCACACCTAATGCTGTAACCACCGCGCCCTCTAATTCGATTGCGCTACTTGTTAATTTTACATTAACAGTTGTTGAACTAGCTTTAACCTCTTGAGTTTTCATCCCAATATAGCTAAATACTAATGTTTGGCTTGGTGCCACTTTGATAGAATATTTTCCATCAAAATCAGTTTGCGTCCCTGTTTTGCTTCCTTTAACTAATACGCTTACACCTGGAAGAGGTAAGCCTGTATTGTCAGAAACAGTTCCAGAAACGGCTCTTTCTTGCGCAAAAGTAATTTGCGTCACTAGTGCTAACAAAAGCACTAAGAATCCATTTAATTTTAGTTTCATTTTTAATTATTTTGAATTAGTACAGCAAAACTCTTAATAATTTGTTAACATTCCTAACTTTTACTTTGTTTTTTTATGCGCGCATCTAAAATTTAACATTTTAACATTAATTGCAAGTATTGTTGTTATTTTTGGTTTTTTGAGGTTTTTGTAGTTTTTTATGTTGTACAACTTCTTATTTTTGTTGTATTGCCAACTTTTACCCTCTTTTTTGTTGGATTGTATCTTTTTAATAAAAAATGATTATTTGATTTATTTGAAAGTTTTCAATGTACTCAATTAACCCGTTGGATGTAATTTAAAAATTCTCAATTCGAGTTGTATTGTTTGGTCATATAAAATTAAAAATTAAGTCGAGAATAGTTTTTAATAAATTTTACTTTTTCTCGATGTAGGTTTATTTCGAATATTATTCGAATTGGACTAAAATTATAATCAAAAATTAATTGCATCTATTAGGTTAAATTAAAGTGATTTTTGTACTAGTTAAATTTGTTCTATGTAAAGGATTATTTGTTTGAGTTGGTCCAAAATAGACTTGGTTATCTAGCTGAAATTGTATTGATAAACAATTGTATTGAAAATTAATTAATTAAGGTTTGCAGAGTTGAAAATTATTTATACATTTGCAACCCCGTAAAAAGCGGGAATTTAATATAATAAGAAATTTTTAGTATTAATTATGC
>CAZOHO010000002.1:21403-39695 GCA_964579755.1 uncultured Flavobacterium sp. | reverse complement strand
CGAAGAAGAGGCCGAAGCCCTATTAGGCAATGACCTTTACCTCCCTTTAAGTATGTTACCCAAATTAAGTGGTAATAAATTCTATTTTCACGAAGTAATCGGGTTTGAAGTAGAAGACCAACGTCTTGGCGTGGTAGGCAAAATCCAATCCATCAACGATTCTACTGCACAGCCTCTTTTTGAAGTACTCAACGGTGCTGTTGAAATTTTAATTCCAATGATTGACCATTTCTTGGTAAAAATTGATCGCGAAAACAAAAAAGTAGTGATGAATTTACCAGAAGGCTTGATTGAAATGTACCTTTAAAAAGGTTAATAGGTTATTTGTTTATTCGGTGATTCGAAAAAATCAGAAATCATCATTCGTTAATCTGTAATCAGCAATCTTTATGTCTAAATTCGAATTCAAACAATTCTCAATTGAACAAGATAATTGCGCAATGAAAATTGGCACTGATGGAGTATTACTGGGCGCTTGGGCTCCAATTTTACATAATCCCTATAGCGTTTTAGACATTGGAACTGGAACTGGAATTATTGCTTTGATGTTAGCACAGCGTAGTAATGCAGCACAAATTGACGCTTTAGAAATTGAGGAAAACGCATACGAACAAGCCACTGATAATTTTGAAAACTCGCCTTGGAACGAACGCTTATTTTGTTTTCACGCTGGTTTAGACGAATTTATGGAAGAACCCGAAGACGAGTACGATTTAATCGTATCCAATCCGCCGTTTTATGCTGAAGACTACAAAACCAATGACGAGCAACGTGATTTAGCACGTTTTCAAGACGCACTCCCTTTTGAAGATTTAATTGAAGCTGCTGATTTATTACTGTCCGGAAACGGAATTTTGGCCGTCATCATTCCTTTTAAAGAAGAAAAACGATTTTTGGCAATAGCCCATGAATTTGAATTGTACCCAACTCATATTACCCGCGTAAAAGGGACTCCAACCACTGAAATCAAACGTAGTCTCTTGGCTTTAAGCCGAAACAAAATCGACAATACTACAACTAACGAACTTGTTATTGAAATAGGTCGTCACGAATACACTCCAGAATATATCGAGCTGGCACAAGAATTTTACTTAAAAATGTAATTGTTTAAGAAAGTAAACAACTATTAAAGTATTTATAAAATCGATAACAAAAATGTCTCGAAAAGAGTAAGCTTTTCTATTTTTACAAAAAATTCAACCAATGAATATCGAAACTATTAACCACAGTATTCAAACTCAAAAAGAGGCGTTATTACAACACCCTTTATATACAAAAGTACAAACCATTGAAGACTTACACCGTTTTTTAGAAAGTCATGTGTATGCCGTTTGGGATTTCATGTCTTTACTAAAAGCCTTACAATCCAAATTAACGTGTACAACAACCCCTTGGTTTCCTACAGTCAATACAGAAACACGCTATTTAATTAACGAAATTGTTCTTGCGGAAGAAAGTGATCTAACTTTAGATAGTCGCCGTCAAAGTCATTATGAAATGTACTTAGAAGCGATGCAAGATTGTGGCGCAAATACTTCGGATATCGAACAGTTTTTAGCCAATATTCGTTCGTTAAATAACATATTTGTAGCTATCAAAACAAGTGATTTACACCCTAATATTAAAGCCTTTTTGGATTTTACTTTCAGAGTGATTGAAGAAGGAAAAGCACACGAAATCGCAGCGGCTTTTACTTTTGGAAGAGAAGATTTAATTCCGAGCATGTTTACTGCCATTTTGAAAAACTTTCAAGCCAATTTTCCTGAAACCGATTTACGAAAACTAATTTACTATTTCGAAAGACATATCGAATTGGATGCGGATGAACACGGACCTATGGCCATGCAAATGATTACTGAATTATGTGGAACCGACACCCAAAAATGGAAAGAAGTAGAAGCCGTTTCTATTCTTGCTTTAGAAAAACGCATCGGGCTTTGGAATGCCATTGAGGAAAGTATTTCTTTAAAAGCAGAAATGGTTTAACCCCAAATAAAATATAAAAAAAGCGAGAAAAATTTCTCGCTTTTTTTATTAACTCTCTGGAGCCAATTCTAGTTCCAATCCATCTAACTCTTCGGTAATTGGAATTTGGCAACCCAAACGACTATTTGATTTTACGTAAAATGCTTCAGATAACATTGCCTCTTCATCATCTCCTTTTTCCGGCAAAGTCACATCGTTTAAGACATAACATTGACAAGAAGCACACATTGCCATTCCGCCACAAGTTCCTTCTACCGGAAGCTCATACGCCTTGCACAATTCCATGATATTCATCGCCATATCAGTTGGCGCTTGCAATTCATGAACTACTCCTTCTCTGTCTTTAATTTTAATTAAAACGTCCATTCTTATTTATTTCTAGTTGTGTATTATTGTATAAACAGCACCTTATTAAAGCACATTAACTACTGTTTCTATTTGAGGTGCATATTTTTTAATCGTAGTTTCCACTCCTGCTTTTAAGGTCATTTGGTTGACACTACAACTAGTACAAGCACCTTCCAAACGCACTTTTACATGCTTATCTTCTTCAATTTCAACCAATGAAATATCTCCACCATCTGAATTCAAAAAAGGTCTAATTTCGTCTAAGGCTTTTAGCACATTAGCCAATACTTCTTCTGTTGTCATATCTTCAAAAATTATTTTTTAACTGCTGAACAACCCGCCATTGTTGTTATTTTAATCGCTTCGGTTGCAGGCAAACTTTCATTTCTATTTACTGTTTCTTGCACTACATTTCGAGTAATTTCTTGAAAAACAGATTCAATTACAGAGCCTTCTTGCATTGCCGCAGGACGTCCATAATCTCCTGCTTCACGAATAGACTGAACAATTGGCACTTCGCCAAGGAAAGGTACATTCAAATCAGCTGCCAAATTCTTAGCTCCTTCTTGTCCAAAAATATAGTATTTATTGTTTGGTAATTCTTCAGGTGTAAAGTAGGCCATGTTTTCAATGATTCCTAAAACAGGTACATTGATCGCTTCGGATAAAAACATTGCCACTCCTTTTTTGGCATCAGCCAAAGCAACAGCTTGAGGTGTACTCACCACTACCGCACCCGTAATAGGCAACGATTGCATAATCGAAAGATGAATATCTCCCGTTCCTGGTGGTAAATCAATCAACATGAAATCCAATTCACCCCAATCGGCATCAAAAATCATTTGGTTCAATGCTTTAGCTGCCATTGGCCCACGCCAGATCACTGCTTGGCTTGGCGAAGTAAAAAACCCAATGGATAAAATTTTGACTTCATAGCTTTCAATTGGTTTCATTTTAGACTTTCCATCCACTTCAATTGAAATCGGTTTTTCTTCTTCAACATCAAACATAATTGGCATTGAAGGTCCGTAAATATCCGCATCCAAAACACCAACAGAAAAGCCCATTCTCGCCAAAGAAACGGCTAAGTTAGCTGTAGTTGTAGATTTACCTACCCCTCCTTTTCCAGAGGCTACAGCAATAATGTTTTTAATTCCTGGAATAGCTTTCCCTTTAATTTCAGGTTTTTCAGCTGCTTCCACCTTGATATTTACTTTGATTTTAGCTTCTGACGAAACCAAATCGTGAATTGTTTTTTTGATATCGTCTTCGGCTCTTTTTTTGATGTGCATCGCTGGAGTATGCAACAGCAAATCAACCACTACCTCATCTCCAAAAGTGATTACATTAGTAACCGCTCCGCTCTCGACCATGTTTTTCCCTTCGCCAGCAATCGAAATTGTTTCTAAAGCTTTAAGAATCTCTTTTCTATCTAATTTCATTTTGTTTGTTCCAAAAATTATAGGCTTAAATCAAATAGAATAAATCCATTTATTTAAACTGAATATGAATTGCAAATATAACAGATTCTATTGGTATTTTACCGCTTTTGGATTGGATTTATTGATAAACAAATCAATACTAATTATTTGATTCTAGGTGCAAATCGAAGTTTATTTTTACATCTCTGGTTCCCAAAAATGCTTTTCAAAATCGACAATTTGGTTGTCTCGAACTTCAATACCTTCATTTTCTAATAATTGTTGCATTAAATTGGTTCCGTCAAAATGTAATTTTCCCGTTAACAATCCTTTTCTATTGACTACACGATGCGCTGGAACATCTTCTAAATGATGTGACGCATTCATTGCCCAGCCTACCATTCTGGCCGAACGTGCTGTTCCTAATGCCTTTGCAATAGCGCCATAGGATGTAACTTTGCCGTAAGGAATTTGCCTTACAATACTATAAACCCGTTCGAAAAAATTATCGTTTGTTGCCATCGAAAAGTTTATTTCAGATAATATTTGACAATATTAAATAAGGTAACCAAAGCAATTATACCTGTTATGCTCCCAATAATTTTATTCATGTTACGCATAAAAAAATCGGTTTTGCTTTCAATTTTACTAAAAAAAGAAATATAACTATAGAAGACAAGGAAAGACCCCAACACAGCTCCAAATACAAAAATAAATGTAGAAAGTATTTCGAAAGCAAACCAACCATAAGAAGCCAAGGATAAACTTACCAAAACATAATATGGAATAGGGAAAAAATTCAAAGCTGACAACAACATTCCTAAAAAGAATCGGGTGGAAATGCGTTGTTTTTTAATTTTTCCTTTTATTTTTTTAGGAGTTTTGGCTATAGCCAAGAAATAAATTGTCAAAAGTGAAAAAATACCACAACCTACTTCTCTTAACAATACTACTACTTGAGGCCGTTCTCCAATAAATTGTGCAAATAGAATTGCTAAATACACTTGAAAGAAGATAACCAAAATAGCTCCAGTTACAAAGGATAACGCAGCACGTTTACCCTCTTTTATATTGACTTTGGCTACTGTCATATTAATTAATCCCGGCGGAAGAATTCCTATAACAGCGCTAACAAATCCAAAAAACAATGCGGTAATTAGAATCATATAGTGCTTTGTTTCAGTACTAATGTGTTGTTTTACTTCAATTCCTGAAACCGAAACGACACTATTTTATTTTAAATCGAATATACGTAATTGCTTTGTTAATTTCTAAATATTGTTTTTCATAAAAGGTTTGAAAAGCAGTTACCTCTTCAGGACTTCCTTCATTTTTGTACACATTATGATTAGCATACAACACCTCGTGACCTTCGCCATGCAATAAGCCAAGAGTATATCCGTGCATGAATTCACTATCCGTTTTCAAGTTCATCACCCCTTCTTTCTTTAGAATTTTTTTATACAATTGCAGGAATTCTGAATTGGTCATACGATGCTTCGTACGTTTGTATTTGATTTGTGGGTCGGGAAATGTAATCCAAATTTCATCCACTTCATTTTCGGCAAAAATATGATTGATTAGCTCAATTTGAGTTCGAACGAAAGCCACATTATGTAGTCCTGTTTCTACAGCTGTTTTAGCTCCACGCCAAAAACGCGCGCCTTTAATATCGATTCCGATAAAATTTTTATTAGGATATCTTTCGGCCAAACCAACAGAATATTCTCCTTTGCCACAACCTAGCTCCAGAACAATAGGATTTTCATTTTTAAAAAAATCAGTATTCCATTTCCCTCTCAACGGAAATAAATTCCCCACTACCTCTTCTCTTGTTGGCTGAAAAACATTGTTGAACGTTTCGTTTTCCTTGAATCTTTTTAATTTATTTTTACTTCCCACTTGTCTTATATATTTCGGCAAATTTAACTGAAATATATAAGACAAGTGGACAAGCTGAGAAAAAAGATTATGATTTAGAACGTAACTGTTGAATTATCGGTTCCTCAATTAGAGTTTTAATTTGAATCACTTCGTTAACATTCTCATTAGGAATAGTCATAGACAGGACATAATGCTTAATCTTCCATTGATTTCCTGTTTTTATTACTACTCCCGACCCTCTGCAAATCTTCATCTGTGTCGATAATAACTCATCAAACCAAGCCGTATTCCCTGTTGCGTCAAAATAAATGTGGCGTTCCAAAGCCGAAAATGACCAAGCTTTTCCTTTATCGAAATACGGTTTCGCAAAAGCCTCAAAAGCGGATCGACTCCAGTTTTCTTTAGCGTCAGTTCCTATAAAAATGGCATCTTCAGTCATTAAACCAAAATATTCCTCAAAATTAGCAATTGAAGCTGCCTTATGCCAAGAATCTAAAACTACATTAATTGCTGTTTTTGAATCCGAAATTTGAGCTAAACAAGTATTAGAATTCAATACCAAGAATCCAAAAACAATGATTACAAAATGTTTCATATTACTATTTTTTTTCGTAAATTTAATACATAATTTAGTTCAAATTATGAAAAAGAGTATTCGCTTATTAACCAAAATAATTATAGGTTTTTTACTTATAGTTATTGCTTGCCAAAACAGCAAAAAAGAAACGAAAGCGAGTTTTTCAAAAGCCAAACTAATCCTACCCACATTTGACAGTACTCTAGTCGCTCCTTTTTTCGACCAATACCCTGAGCTTAAAAAATTCCAAAATGAAGTGACAACTTTATATCAAAAACAACACTATAACTACATTTGGTTTGATCAAAAAGGAATCAAAGAAGTAGGCTATTTATTGTATAACAAAATCAATAATTTAACTTCTGAAGGAATTACCGCAAAAGTTCCCTACCGCAATCAATTGGACACTATTTTCCAAGAAGAAGTGAGTAAACAAGAACCCGAAGTCAATTCTGAGCTGTTTATTTCTTGTCTCTATTTTTTCTATACTGAGAAAGTTTACAAAGGTTTGGATATTGAAAAAAGCAACCAATTAGGCTGGTATTTACCCCGAAAAAAACAATCTTTTGTTAATTATTTGGATTCCATTTTAGCTAATCCTTCCTTGATTGACAAAGACGAACGAGAACTTCTTGGACAGTATTACCGCCTTCGCGAAGTTTTAAAAAAATACCATTCTATAGAGACAGAACCGTGGAATTCCATAGCCCTTGATTCAGGTGTAACTCGATTAAAAATGGGTGACAGCACCAGAGCAATTGCTCAAATCCGATCAAGATTGCATCTTTTAGGCGATTTAGATTCTGATTCGAAAAGTAGCCTTTTTGACAACAGTCTGGCAAATGGAATAATCAACTATAAAAGCCGAAATAGTTTAGGCACCAATTCCACCATTTCTAAATCAGATTTAGTTCACTTGAATGTCCCGATTACCGATCGAATTAAAACGATCATTGTCAATATGGAGCGCTGCCGATGGTTTTCGTCTCCTTTGGCTATGTCCAAAACCTTTATTTTTATTAATATTCCAGCTTATCAATTGCGTTATTTTGAAAACGGAAAAGTAGCATTAGAATCCAAAGTAGTTGTAGGTAAAGCAATGAACAAGACGGTTGTTTTTAGTGCCGATATGAAATACATTGTATTTAGTCCGTACTGGAATATCCCAAAAAATATTCTTTACAAAGAAGTGTTACCTGCCATAGAAAAAAATCCAAACTATTTATCTGAAAACGATATGGAATGGTATGACGGAGGCATTCGCCAAAGACCAGGGTTAAAAAATGCCTTGGGAGTTGTCAAATTTGTATTTCCTAATTCCAATTCGATTTACCTACACGATACACCATCAAAAAGTTTGTTTAATCAAGAAAAAAGAGCCTTTAGTCACGGTTGTATCCGACTTGAAAAACCGAAAGAATTGGCGCATCTTTTACTAAAAAACGACCCCAATTGGTCTTTTGAAAAAATTGAAACGGCCATGCAAAGCGGTGTTGAAAAATGGTATGCTTTGCCTCAAAAAATTCCAGTGTATATAGGCTATTTTACTGCTTGGGTAACCAAAGATGGAGCCATTCATTTCTATGATGATGTGTACCAAAGAGATGAACGATTAGCAACAATGTTGTTAGAAGATTAAGAAAATTATAAATTGAAATTCAATCCTAAAACGATGTTTCTACCGATGTTGGCAATCCCGTCTGTTTTAAGTCGAGACAGGTGAGCAATGTACTTTTTATCGGTAATATTATTCCCATTCAAGTTAACCTCTACTTTTGTTCTTCCAAAATGCAGCGTGCCTCCTAGCCCAAGATTTAAAATACTATATCCTCCTGTTCTAGTTTCAAAACCGCTCACCTTATTCTGATTGAATGTCGAAGACAAGCTAATCGTAGCAAAATTTTCTTTCAACCAATTGGAGTCGTTCAACTCAAAGCGAAGGGTATTGTTCCAGTTATTTGCGGGAATTAAAGGCAAATAGTCTGTGTTTTCTTTTTGGCCTGTTACTGTTTCAAAACTCGTCTCAAAATGCAACCAATCCAATGGATGTGGATGAAAATGCAGACCTACTTCTCCTCCGTAAAGATTCGCGTTATTTTGAATATAATCGTACACTTGGATAAAATTAACTGCTCCTGAATTTGTGAATTGATTGCCTGTTGGTGACAGATAAATATAATTCGCAATATGATTATAAAATCCGTTGACAAAAAATTCCACATGATCCGTTTTGTATTCCAAATTCAAATCAGTTTGGAGATTTTGCTCTGTTTTTAAATTGACATTACCTATTTCGTAGCGATTTGCCCCTTCGTGAATTCCGTTGGAAGTAAGCTCCGCTAAGTTGGGCGCTCTAAATCCGGAAGCAACATTCAACCTAAAAACAAAAGCTTCGTTAAAATTAGTTTTATAGCCAAGAGAAGCATTCCAACTCGTATAGAATTTATTCAAAGCTGCAAAAGAACCTCCGTGGAGTTGAATCCCATGTGCTTCTGAAGTTATATTTCTAGTATCAAAACGCAACCCTGCCTGGATTACATTAGTACCCCATTCGTAGTTAATTGTTCCAAAGACTCCAAAATCTTTAGTAACAGCATCTGGAATTAAGTACTCTTCTCCCGAATTCATATTGGTTTGATGCATCCCTTGAACTCCTACTATAGTTTGCATTTTATTAGAAGATGGTAAATAATACTTTGCATTGTAATTGAACGTATTTAACTTCATTTTCAAAATAGCCACATCACTGTCTTCAAATTCCGACCTGTCATTTGAAATAAATCCTAAGTCCAAATCCAGTTTAGATGTATTGAAAAAGACAGTAGAATTTAGACTTATCAAATGATTTGAAACAGCTTGTTTTGGATACAAAACACTTTTACTTGTACTTTGTGCTGCAATCCCTTCTTCTGTCATCCCTAGCTTTAAATCATTATAATTATATCTCAAAACCGAGGAAAAGAAAGCATCACTATAACCAATGCCACTTTTAAAATCTTTTTCTTGGTAGCGGGTATTTGTTACTCGTTCTCCTCCTGAAGTCGTATAATCAGAATGAGTATTGTAAGTTCCTCTAGTTACCCATTTCCAGTTTTCTGTTGACGTTTTTACTCCTATAGACGAATTACTACCTAAGGTATTGACAAATAATTTTTGATTAAAATTAGCCTTAAAGGTATTGGTGTTAGCAAATTTCTCTGGATTAAAATACAACACACCCCCCAAAGCATCTGAACCATACAGCAAAGAAGCAGGCCCTTTAATTACTTCTACACTCTCAATTCCTGAATCATTCAAACCCAGTCCGTGTTCGTCACCAAATTGTTGATTTTCCACTCGTACGCCTTGTGAATAGACCAAAACTCTGTTGCCACTTAATCCTCTAATTACAGGTTTTCCAATGGATGTACCTGTTGACACTTGAGCCACTCCAGGAATAGTTGCCAGCCCTTCTATTAAGGTAGCAGTTCCTTTTCGAGTTAAATTTTTAATGGTTTCATGTTCCACTTTCATCACATTTTGTGACTGTAGCTTGTTGAATGCTGTAGCGACTACCACCTCATCCATTTGAAAAATGGTAGGCTCTAATTGTACGTTCAGTCGATTTTGACGTTGTGCGTTTACAATCGTTTTGTTCTGAGTTCCGTAACCCATTAAAGCAAAAGAAATCGAGACATTTCCGTTAGGCAAATTAGTCAAACTGTAATTTCCATTGGCATCTGAAAGCGTTCCTTTTTGTAATTCTTGAATATAAATTGACACGCCTTGAAGCGCTTTATTATTGGGATCTGTTACTGTTCCAGAAACCGTATTTTGTGCTTGCATCAAGGTAGAAAGTCCCAAGACCAAGGCAAAAATTATTTTTTTCATACTATTGGTGTATTGTTTAATAAAGCCGAAATAGATCGGCAAAAAAGTATCTTATTTAAACAATACACTGAGGAGGTCCTCGTAAAGAATATAAACTTCCTGAAAAGGAAATAATCGTTGGGGAAGTGAAAAAATAATTGGCAGCAACTTGCGAATCAGAAGCTAAATGATAGACAAAATTCTCTGCCGCTATACTGCTATGAAAAGAAATAGCGCAAACTAAACACTGTTCAAACCCTTTATGCTGGTGGGTTAATTCAGTCGAATTTTTATGTTGATGAAAACATACTTTTTCCGAAAACCGTTTTTCAAGATGCCCATAGCCATGAAACGATTGTGCAACTATAGAACCCAATAGTGCTATCGCAAAGAAAAACCGGATAAGTAATTGTTTTTGTTTCATTGGCAACAAAGATAACGAAACCCAAAAAGAAAACCATTTACAATTCAGAATTATCTGAATCGTAAATGGTTCAATTAGTAATTATAGCACCGCTTATACCAATTTGGCTGCAATTAAATACTCTGCAATTTGGATGGTGTTTGTAGCCGCTCCTTTTCTCAAGTTATCTGCTACAACCCACATATTTAAAGTATTGGCTTGGCTTTCGTCACGACGAATTCTACCTACAAAAACTTCATTTTTACCTTCGGCATACCGTGGCATTGGATAAGTAAAGGTGTCTAAATTATCTTGAACCACTACTCCGTCAGTTTGGCTCAAAATGGTTCTCACCTCATTTACATCAAAATCATTACTAAACTCTACATTCAAAGCCTCACTATGCCCACCTACTACAGGCACACGAACCGCAGTTGCTGTAACTGCAACAGTATTGTCACTTAAGATTTTTTTAGTTTCATTTACTAATTTCATTTCTTCTTTAGTGTATCCATTGTCTTCAAAACTATCACATTGTGGAATACAGTTTCTGTTGATTTTGTATTTGTACACCATGTCTCCTTCAACACCAGCACATTCATTTTCGAATTGTTGTACCGCTTTCACTCCCGTCCCAGTAATCGACTGGTAGGTAGAAACAATGATACGTTTGATGTTGTATTTTTTATGCAAAGGCGCTAAAGCCAAAACCATTTGGATAGTCGAACAGTTTGGATTTGCAATAATTTTATCTTCCTTAGTTAATTCGCCTGCATTGATTTCAGGAACTACTAATTTCTTAGTTGGATCCATTCTCCAAGCCGATGAGTTGTCGATTACGGTTGTTCCAGCAGCCGCAAATTTTGGAGCCCATTCTAATGAAGTACCCCCTCCTGCAGAAAATAAAGCAATATCTGCTTTCATATCTACTGCTGTTTGCAATCCCACTACTTTGTATTTATTTCCTTTAAAATCAATTTCTCTACCCACTGATTTTTCTGAAGCTACAGGAATTAACTCCGTTACAGGAAAATTTCTCTCTGCTAATACTTTTAACATTATTTCGCCTACCATTCCGGTAGCACCTACTACTGCTATTCTCATTATATCTTTATTATTGAATTGTATTATTATTTGGCAAAAGTAACCAATACTAAACTGGAAACAAGGGCGTTCACAAAAAATAACAAATTGTTAAATTTATAACAATGTTATTTATTTTTCAACAAATCCCTGATTTCAGTAAGCAATTGTTCTTGGGTTGGGCCTTTGACCTGTTTGGGTTCGTCTTCTTTTTTGATTTTTTGTTGGGCTTTTTCATAGGCCTTCAATACAATAAAAATACAGAAACCAATGATTACAAAATCAAAAATAGTTTGGATAAAAGCACCGTAATTTAAAGTAACTTCCGCAATAGCTTTTGATTTTTGAACTCCGTTTTCTACCACCGCAGGAACACCATCTTGCAACACTAATTTTAGATTTTTAAAGTCCACCTTTCCTAGAAGCAATCCAATAGGCGGCATCAAAACGTCATTCGTAAACGAAGTCACTATTTTCCCAAAAGCACCCCCAACAATAACCGCAGTAGCTAAGTTGACGATTTCGCCTTTCATTAAAAAGGCTTTAAAATCTGTAAAAAATCCCATAGTATTTTTATTTAATTATTTATTCTCTATAGAAAACTCGTTTTACCCGTTGTGAAATACTGGTTAAAATTTCATACGGAATGGTATGTGTTTTTTGAGCCATTTCTATGACGGTTGGGCTTTCGCCAAAAACAATAACAGCATCTCCTTCGGCGCAATCTATACCTGTAACATTCACCATCAACATATCCATACACACACTTCCTAAAATAGGCGCTTTTTGTTTATTAATGGTAACGTAACCTACTTCATTACCCCAAAGCCGCGAAATCCCATCCGCATACCCGATAGGAATTGTAGCTACTTGAGTGGTTTTTTCTGCCATAAATCGGCGACCGTAGCCCACGCTATCTCCTGCAGGAATGGTTCTGATTTGAGAAATTACCGACTTCAATGTACTCACATTCTCCAAGTATTTTTGTTCTTCACTATCATTGGAAACTCCATACAATCCAATCCCTAAACGCACCATATCAAATTGTCCTTGCGGGAAATTACTAATACCAGATGTATTCAAAATATGACGAATAGGTTGAATATCTAATTCACGCATTAATTGGGTTGACAATTCATCAAACAAACGAATTTGTGCTAACGAAAATTGTAGGTGCTCTTCGGCATCACTGGTTGCCATATGCGACAAAATACTTTTCACTACAACGCGCTGATTGCCTTTTAAAGTAGTAATCAGTTCCTCAATTGTGTTGGCCTCAAAACCCAATCGGTGCATTCCTGTATCCAACTTGATGTGAATAGGAAACTGGTGTAAGTTTTTTTGTTCGGCTATTTTAAGAAAGGCCTTTAGTCCTTTAATACTATAAATTTCGGGTTCTAATTGGTGTTGAATAATGGCCGAAAAACTCGTCGATTCTGGATTCAGAACCATAATAGGCAATTGGATTCCTGCATTTTTGAGACTTATTCCCTCATCCGCAAAAGCCACCCCTAAGTAATCTACTTTATGATGTTCTAACAATTTAGCAATTTCAAATCCGCCATTGCCATAACCAAATGCTTTTACCATCACCATCATTTTGGTAGTTGGTTTCATCTTGGATTTGTAGAAATTCAAGTTATGACTGATGGCATTCAGATTAATTTCTAAAACGGTCTCGTGCGTTTTCTCCTCTAAAGCAAAAACAATTTTTTCAAATTGAAAACTACGCGCACCTTTGATTAGGATGGTTTCGTTTTCAAAATGCAATTGTTCTATTTGCGATACAAAATCAGAAGTAGTCTGGAAAGTCACACAATTCTCAAATTGATTTTGAAACTGAGAAATAACGGGACCAATTCCAATTACTCGACTAATTTTATTGGCAACAATCAACTGTCCGACTCTTGCATACAAGTCGTCATTGGTCAAACCACTTTGAAAAATATCAGATAAAATGACTGTTTTTTTAGTCGACTGTTTTTGGCTTTCTAAAAAATCCAACGCAATTTTCAACGATTGGAAATCGGCACTATAACTATCATCAATCAAACTGCAATTATTGATTCCATCCTTCAATTTCAAGCGCATTTCAACGGGATACAATTGTGCTACTCGGTTTTGGATTGTAGCGAAATCATATTGTAAATACAACAAAACAAGCACACACGAAACTACATTTTCTATCGATGCCTCGTCTTGAAATGGAATTGTGATGTCAAATTCTTCTTTCTTTTGAACAATATTTAAAATGGTATTGGTTCCCATTCGTTTTTGACTCACAAAAACATCCGCCGTAGGGTCGTAAAAACTCCAAGAAAACGTTTTTAATTCTGGACGAATCAACGCGTCAACGGCATCACTTTTAGGATAAATTAGAATCTGAGAATGGTCAAAAAGACGTAATTTTTCTTTTATTTTTTCATTGGTATCAGCAAAACCTTCATCATGTGCAGACCCAATATTTGTCAATATACCGATGGTTGGTCGAATTATAGGTTCCAACTTTTCCATTTCGGAAACGGTCGAAATACCAGCTTCAAAAATGCCAAAATTATGTTGTTCGTTGATTGCGATGACTGACAACGGAACGCCTACTTGTGAATTATAACTTTTAGGGCTTCGAATAATCGTATATTCAGGACTTAAAACAAAATTAAGCCATTCTTTTACAATAGTTTTTCCATTGCTTCCCGTGATTCCAATGATTGGAAAATGAAATAATGAACGATAGTAACTAGCTAATTGTTGTAGGGCTAACAAGGTGTTTTGGACAATCAAAAAATTGGCTTTGCCTTGACAATCTTCGGGAATATGAGTCACCACAAAATATTGAACCCCTTTGGCAATTAACTCTTTAATATAAAAATGAGCATCATTATTTGGTCCCACCAAAGCGAAGAACAAAGTCGTGTCACTATTTTGCAGGGAGCGACTATCTATAGCTACTGCGTCAACAATGACATTGAAGGAGTGGCCAACAAATTCAGCATGGAGTATTGCACTACAATTTTGGATGGATACGTTCATGAATTCAAAAAGTGAGCAAGCTCATTTATAATTTTGTTTATCAAAAATAGTGTTTCTTTTTAAATTCGGGCTTTGGAACTACAAAATATAAAAGATCAGCCCAATATTTAGAGATTTTATATCCACTGCTGCATTAGAGGTTTGTGCCGTTTTAAATATCGGATTTAATCCATAATAGATATAGAGATTAGCTCCACCATAACCTGCCGCAAGGTACGCTCCGTATACTAGTTTATTAAAATCAGGGTTGTTCACAATAACTGAGTCTCCCGATCCACTTCTAAGTACCGACCGATCGTAAAGCAAATAACTTAGTTTAACGCCGCCATGAATACGGAAAAAATTATGATTTTCAAAAGTAGAACCTCTCCATCTGAACTCTAATGGTACATCTACAAACAGTTGCGAAAACTTATTGTTAGAATAGCTTGTAGGATCAGTCAAAACAGTGTACACAAGAGTTCCATTGGTGTTTGTTATTCCTATATTTTGACTGTAATTATTAAAGGTTAGTCCTATTCCTGGAGCTATGGCTAGATTTCTGTTTTTATTAATGGGCATATCCCTCAAGAAACCTGCTGAAAATCCCGTAGAAAATTTATCATTAGAAAAACCAGTTGGAGCATTTTTTAAAACATTATAGGTAACGCCAATATAGAACTGATCTTCTCGATATAAGGAGTCGATTTTAGTAGTGGAGGAAAGTGCAGCATTCGAATTTTCTTGTGCCAAAGCAGGAAAGAAAGAAAATAAAAACACTAAGAACAGGATTGCTTTTTCTCTATAGTATTGTACTATTGTCATCGTAACTCGGGATTGGATTCTATACAAAGATACTATTTTTTGGTTGTCAGTTATCGGTTGTTGGTTGTTGGTTCAATATAGAAAATCAAAAATCGTTAATCGCTATTCAGCAATCTTACCTTTTATTAAAAAAGCCGTTCAATACAAATAAAATTATTATTATATCCGTAACCAATCATTAATGTAATACGATAAAATCTATTATTTGTTGTATCATTCATGTAATACACTGGAGTATCCCCAACACTTCCAAAACTCCAACCAAAAATAGATGAGGATAAAGAGGTATTAAACGTTATAGTTGTATTTGATGCACCACCACTACTACCTCCTGTCATACCATATACGCCTGCCATATACGTCACAATACTTCCTGACACTGTCGCAATACATAAACCTCTATTCCCGCTAGTTGAAACAGTTGCTTTTATATTATCTAGTGTTACAAATGATCCTGCATTAACATACCCAGCCGCTTTTACCGCCACATTTCCAGTAGGGTCTGTCAAATTAATTTTGCCAGCAACGGTCAAATTACCTGGACTTTCAATTGACATAGCTTTTGTAGATCCAGATGTGATGGTATTGTTTGCCGTTCCGTTGGACAAATAAAAATCAATCGCATTTTCTGTTGTACCCGCATTATGTCTAGTGTGAATGAATTGTGCATATTGGCTTGCTCCTGCTGAACTACCAGCCCAACCCATTTTAATCTGTGCATTATCATTAAATGCCGAAGCAGCGTCTCCATTTTTTAATGTTAGCGAGGCTCCCGAAGAAGAATTAGACAAACTTAAAGTACTCGCATTTATTGCTCCAGTTACATCTAAAGGCACAACTGGAGTAGTTGTTCCTATACCTACATTTCCAGAATTATCAATTCGAATACCTTCATTACCACCATCATTTGATATATAATTGTTAGCTAACTGAATATTTGTTGTTGCGGTATGATTCCCTAAATTATCTGCAGTGGTAGAGGTAGTTATCGATGGATTTAACTTTGTGATAATAAAGGAGGCACCATAATAGAGCGTACGTGAATCGGGATTATATAAACGTAACGTTCGAGTAGCAGTACTACAATCAATATAGTCTGTTATGAAAGTTGTTCCACCCCAATCTGTACCTCCACCATTAGCTAAGCCTGCTAGATTGGCATCACCCCTCCAGGCACCCCAAGTGCCACTAACATTTTCTTGCAATTGGACTGCATTATACGTTTGAGAGGATTGGTATGGCAAACCCCATTGTATTTTATAAACCCCATTAGAGAGTGCAAAAGAAGTATTTGAAGTCACCGTTAAATCACCAGTAGCTATATTATTAAAACGCGAGTCCCAAGTTGAAACAACCGTATATCCAGCAGTATTCGAAGATGACCTAAATATGGCTTGATTTTGCACATTGCCTACAGTAGTTGAAAGACTAACCCATTTTAATCCTACACCATCCCAATAATAATAGCCTGGTACAACCTGAAAAGGATTTGCACCTGCAGTTACCGTATTAAAAACCATTAAACCATTGGCAGGATTTGTTATAGGACTCGCTGAATTTGTAGCTGTTAATGCTACTCTGGGAGGCAAAAATCCTTTGTTAGTTGCGCTCACCTCTAATTTTGCAGAAGCATCTGGTGTAGTCGTACCAATCCCCGTTTGGGCATGCACCTGCCCTAAAATAAAAACTACTACAATCCAAAAATATTTTTTCATACACTTTGTTTTTTTATCTTACCCAATACCAGATTATTCCTGGGTTAGCTGCATATCCTCCTAAAGTTCCTATCCAAGGTGCAGGACTATAATATTGATTATTAGCAATTAAAGTACCCCACCAATTACCCGATCCGCTGGATAGCGAATAAAAGCCTGTATTTGATCCCACATAGCCATACCATGGCATACGTTGCGAAATTCCATCATTATTCGAATTATAACTCCATCCTCCATAATTTGCATTCAATGTAATATTGGTATTCGCATTACTTGTACTAGTAAAACTATAAGCCCCGTTAGCTGTCCAAATGCCACCATAACTGTTTCTAGTGTACGAATCAATCATGTATTGAAATCCACTGGCACTTTTTTTAATATAATCTGCCCAACTGATAATTGAATAATTAGGTGTCCCAGTGCTTATGACATCTGCATTAGTTGTAAAGGGATTTTGCGAGTTCAAAGAAATTGCATTCGCATACGTCCAACCACCATACGATGAATTTTTCATAATTAAGGTCCAGCCTCCTCCAGCAGTAGTCATGTCGGCAAAGATTTTAATAGGCACACCTCCATTGATATTAGCATTCTTAATCCAATAAAACCCATCCGTAGAGCTGGGATAATCTTGTTTAATTTGGTACGCACTCGTAGAGGCAGTAGCGGGACACAACCCATCTCTTTCTGCATAAAAACGCGTTTTACTAGTGTTGAAGTTGTTGGTTATTTCTTGTGGTGTTAATTCTCTATTGTACACCTTAAAATTAGCCAAATTCATATTCATCTTCCAACTGGCATCATTTCTCCATCCTGATATTCTTCCTGCGCCAGAATTGAATACCGAATTTACGGATCCAAATACACCAGCGACTTGACTCATTGTTTGGCTTTCTCCATTCACATATATTTTATTGTTAGTTTTGGAGCTCGCATTCATCACAAAAACAAGGTGTCTCCAACCTCCAGTAATTCCTAAATAATCTGCTTGAGTACTACTAATCCCGTATTGATCTCCAGCTGAAGTATTATACCCAATATTTCCTGCGCTAGTCCAGACGTCGTACAAACTAAACCCAAAGAACATAGCGCCACCACCAGTACTTCCTAACAATGAAATAGGCTTCACCCACATCTCCACAGTTACTACATTCGTACTTCCAATATTGGCAGTGAAATCGGCATAACTTGT
>CAZOHO010000002.1:0-21303 GCA_964579755.1 uncultured Flavobacterium sp. | reverse complement strand
GCAACAACTAAAGCACTGGCAGTTGAAGGAGTTATGGAGTTAAACACCCCCGACAAGCCTCCACCTGCACCTCCAAAACCTGATGTATTGTCAGCTAAGCCTCCATTACCTGCAAAACCATATTTTGCGTTAGCAGATTGCCCAGGAAAACCACCCACAACAACATATACTACTTGGCCAGGAGTTACATTTATTGTAGAAGTAATATTGGCTCCAGCACCACCTGGCTGACCGCTACCACCTGTTCCACCTTTGGCCCCGATGGCATTTACTTGAATAGAGGTAACTCGGTTTGGCACTATAAATTTTTGCAACGCTCCTGTATATTTATAGGAATAAGTAGTAGGCAGTTGTGGTTTTTTTACCGCTAAATTTTGAAAAGCTGATTGTGCATTCAGAACAATTGAACAAAAAACAAGTGCTAGTATGTAAATCCTTTTTGTCATTAATAAATGGTATCGCCAAAAACATATCCAGTTGTTGTGCTATTCATAACCAAACCAATAACACTATTCGTAGCACGTGTACTAAGTCCACTAGCAGAATTCAAAGTAGTCCCCGATGGAGCAAAAGTTACAGTGCCCGCTCCAGTTTGAATGAGTTGACAACTAAAACCAATAGGCAAAGTAGGAACCGTAACGGTAACCGTTGATGCCGAATTGATGAAAAATAATTTATTATTATCAGCTGCTCCCAAGCTAAAACTAGCCGATTTAGTTTCAATTACCAATCCCCCTGAAATTTGAATCCAAGCCGATCCATTCCAATAGTAATAGCCTGGCACTACATTATTAGGAGCTGTTCCGGCAGTTGCCGTATTGTACACTAATAATCCTGCTGCCGATGCCGCCGTTCCAGTAATTGGTGTAAAAGAATTTGAAGCCGTTAATGCCACTCTTGGTGGTAAAAATCCTTTATCCGTAGCCGCTACTTCTAGTTTTGCCGAAGCATTAGGTGAAGTCGTGCCAATACCGGTTTGGGAAATTACATTTAATGAAAAAAGTAAGGCTAAAATCAATACGAATTGTTTCTTCATTCCATTCTGTTATTACTACGAAATAATTTTCGTTTTTTTTAAGCAATTTACTAAAATCTTGTACGTGTTGAATTATAAATATTTAAAATTTCTGATTCAGCTAAAGCACGACTATATATTTGAACTAACGGTATATTTACACTACTGAATGTTCCGCCATATCCCCAAAATGCAGCACGTGATTGACCAATCCAATACGGATTATTTGTAGTATTCAGAACTCTTGGACTAATAAAAGGTCTAGTGTTTAAAGTTGTCCATGCACCTATGTTCCACTGATATACAGTGTTAGCAAATATACCATCAAAACAAATAGATACTGATCTATTCGCATTATTATAGGTGTAGGCTATAAAATGCCAATTCCCATCAAACAAGGTGGAAGCTGAAATAGGATAAATGTAATCATTCCCCCAAAAACAAAGTACAACTCCTCCAGTATTTGTGGGAGGATAGGAACCTGATCCGACACCCACACTGTTGGAAGCGGCTAAAAACAATTGCTCTGCTGTATCATCAGTAAGTGCTCCTTTATCCAGTAAAACTGTATTTTTATTGGCTGTTGATTTATACCAAACAATTACTGTACGGGAATTGTTTCCACTTGTAGAGGTAATTGCTCCTCCACTTGCAAAATCATTTACCCCATCAAAAACAAATTGTCCACCATTTGAAGAATTGAAAACGGGCCCATTGGTTAAGGTCGCATGATTAGCATTTCCTGACACATCATTCCAAGTGGTACCAGAACCCGAATAAGAAATGTTATTTGCCGCATCTAATTTCACTTCTAAACCGTCATACAATTCTTTAGTCGTATTATAATTTGTTAAAACCTCAGTAGAATTAAGCGCTTTTTTATAGATTCTAACAACACCCAATTTTCCATTAAAATATTGTGAGTATTCGCCTCCGTTGTAAGACCCTAAATACAAGTTTGTTGAGGCATTTAAAATGGAGCCTGACAGCGTTATTGCTTTTGTCTGTTTTAAAACACCATTTGAATAGGTATAAATGTTATTATTTGTTTTATCCCAAACATAGACCATTTGGACCCATGTATTGGCATCAAATGAATAATTGTCTGTAATTTGAGCCGTTGAACCATTGCCAAAGTCTGCTCTAATCGATCCTGCTCCCATTAATCTAAGTGCATAGGATATATCTCCTGAACTTCCTCCATTTCTGTATTTCCCAATGACAGTCCCTGATGTTCCTGCATTATTAAACCATACTTCAATTGTCCAGCTTCCGCTACCTGGTTCCAATAAAGCATTGTCTGTAATATTCACATCACTATTAGTCCCATTTAAATTTAATACATTTGAAGAGAAAGTTACATTTCTCATTGTACCATTAATTGCATTCGAAGACAAATCATTTATTACTGTACCAGTACCACCATAACTCCTTGAATTTCCTGGATTATAATGCAAAACCAAATCACTTGAAACTATATTGTTCGGTTTGACTAACAGTCCCATTCTAGTGGTTATGTGATTATTCCAATTTGTAGGACTGAGTCTGACTGTTTTGGCATAAATAGGTGATGGGAAAAGTACTCGCACATCATCAACCGAATTAGTATTTAAAGTTGCATTAGACATTACCCTTGTCCAGCTGGAGCCATTCAAACTCACATCAATATGAGCCGAACTCACCCATTGTCCTCCGTTGCTGGCTCGCCCTTGAGTTACAATGCCATCCATTGTTACTGGTTCGTCATAACTTAATATAATAAATTGGCTGGTGTTATTTTGCTGCGCTGCCCAGCCTAAACTAGAATTTAACCATGGAGTGTAATGCCCTGCTGAAAAGGCATCCGATGCACCCGTGGAACCGGTTGATGAATTCCAAGCGCTCGATACACTCCAATAAGTTGGATTGGTGTTTGTTGATGGGCTGTGAAGCGTATAATCGAATTCATCCTTTCTCAAATTATATTCTTGTAAAATATCACTATCTGTTAATGGCAATTGAAATAACTTAAATTGAGCACAGTTAAACCCTCCGTTCACTCCACCTGATCCCATATGTGTAGTCTCTGAAGCGGCTAAAGTATAATATTGACCGAATGTAGGAAGTTCTCTATCATTAGTTTGTGTTCCTTGCAATACCCCATTTAAATAGGCTTTCAATCTTACACCATCATAGACCATAGCGAGATGATACCATTGATTGAGTGAAACTGAACTCAGAGAACTAATAGCGGTTCCGCTCCAAATCCTGTAATAAATTGTATTATTTACAATTTCTATATTCGATGCATGCCAACCTCCACTTGGTGTCTGAGAATCTAATTCGCTAACAATTACACCATTTGATTTAGTAGGGTATACCCATAAACTCATTGTAAAACTTTTTTGAATTGAAGAATTTACGGATTTAAAGTACGACCTTAAATTAGGGCTAACTAGGTATTGATTTGTCCCATTAAATGAAAGAAAACCCAACGAATTCATGAAATTGGGACTCTGAACTAATGTTGCTGCGCCAGAGCCATTTCCTGTCATATTATTTACCGATGTACTTCCTCGGGTGTAACTTATAGGTTTTGAAAAATCATAATCGACCACCAAGCTATTTTTTGGTAGTAGCGAATTTTGCACCGGAAGTCCTATTTGAGCACTAACGGTTACAAAGTGTACCAATAAAATAAGATAAATCAGTTTTTTCATCTTAATTACTCATTTCTCCCGAAACTAGAATTGAATTACTTCCCAAATGAACTATACTTGCCACCGAATATTGACTGGCTGTTTTAGTGAATCCAGCTCTGTTCAAATACGACCCCGAAAAGGTGATTTGACCTGTACCCATTTGCACAATAGTACAATTGAACCCTGTAGGCAACCCAGTTGGGATGGTCACTGTTATTGCTGTAGCACTATTAGACTGAATGATTTTTCCATTATCGGGAGCCGTAATGGAATAATTTGCTGAAATAGTAGCTACATTGGCTGCAAATCCTGAAATGGTTGAAGTACTTGCATTACCACCCGTCAAATTTCCAGTAGTAGATAGGTTTCCGCTGGTATAGCTTAAATCATTCCCCGTTTTAGTCCAATCCATATTTACCCTTGTCCAAACAGGTGTTCCTGAAGTCCCTGTGTTTACATAGAATCCAGTAGGTGCATCCGTTTGATAAACTGTTAAGCCATTGGCAGGCGATGCAATTGCTCCACGTTGAGCCGCTGTCATTCTAGGAAGTAAAAAACCTTTGTCTGTAGCCGCTACTTCTAGTTTTGCCGAAGCATTGGGTGTGGTGGTACCAATGCCGGTTTGGGCGATTGCAATTTGTGTAAAGAACAAAAAAAAGAAGATTTTTTTCATATATTTATTTATCTAATCCATATTTGATGATGGGTGTGATTTGATGCACTATTTGGAAAATCATCTACTTCCCAACGACTACCTCCACCTTGAATTCCCCAATGGTAAGTACCGTTAAGCCAAAACGGGAAATTAGTCATTGCTAGTGTGCCTTGATCTGTAAAATAATTATTTGCACTATTCGGTAAATAAGCAGAATGGGAAACTAATGCTGTAAAACTTGTGTTAATCCCCGTCATACTACCTGTTCCCGTTTTGAAATAACTTATTGTTCCACTGTGACTTGTTTTAAAATGAATTATTCTACTATGATTCGAAGTAGCACCATAAAAACGCAATTCACTAAAGGTAAATGTATTCAAATAAGCAGATGTCGTATTTCCCCAAGTAGTTGTAGAAGCCGATTCGTCGGTGCCTAATGTTGTTGAACCTAAAAGAGGTAAAGTATTCGTTTTTGAAACAAGAGCAGGATTTGTTCCTCCCTTATGCAAATAATTCAATACCAAAGTCCAGCCACCTCCATCTGTAGTCATATCGCAATAACAGTTTGTGCTAGGTGAAGCGCCTGTTCCATCAGGATCAATTACATAAATACCTGAGGTTGCATTGGGAAAATTGGTTTTGATTTCGTTACACGATTTAAATACATTGTCTCGTAAAAGTATTCCCAAACGCATGGATGGATGTCCATAAACAGCGGTAGGTGTAACTCGCACATAGCGTCCAAACATCACATTATCAAAATTCTTATACACCTTAGTGCTTTGATCCGAATTCATGGTTAAATTAGCGGCAGCAGTTGTCCAATTTACATTATCGGTACTAACTTCTACTTTTGCCGAAGTTACCCATTGTGGTGAGTCAACACGTCCTTGACATACAATACCTTGAATCCAGCGGGGACTTTTAAGATCATACTGTAAGTAATCTGTATAATTTAGTGCGCTACCAGCAGACCAGCCTTGATTAGAATCTATCCAAGGGGTATAAAATCCTGTGCCATACGAACTATTCACCCACACACTTGAGGCTGACCAGTTCGCCGCGTTGTTGAACGATTCTATCGGTGGAGAGGAGTTAAGGTTGGTAGCGGGAACCCATTTACTCGAACTACCTGCCAATACTAACTTGCCTGTACCCGTAAAAATTATTTTATTGGAATAGACTTGATTGATGTCATTAGGAATGGTAATAGTGTGACCATCACTAATAGTTGTCGTACCGGTAAGATTTGATGAACTTGACCAAGAGGACGTATTGGTATACGTACCTGTACCCGCACTATACGTTGTTGGTTGTGCAAATAAACAAGGAATTGAGAAAAGAAAGAAAAAAAGACATCTTATTTTTTTCATTTTTTCTGGTGTTGTTTTTTACTTAATGACTGTACTTGTTGTTGTAATTCAATAATTTGTTTTTGCTGTTCTTTTATTGCTTCTACCAATAAAGCAACAACTTTATCGTATTGCACTGATTTATAGCCTTCGGCTGTTTTTTCTGTTTGAACTACTTCGGGGAGGACTTGTTCTACTTCTTGAGCAATAAAACCTACTGCCCTGTTCTCGCTGAACATTCTACTAGGAAAGTCTTTGATTTTCCAATCAAAGGTAACGCCTCTCAATTGCATCACTTTTTGTAAAGGATTCTCAATTGGAAAAATATTCGTTTTAAATCGAGCGTCTGAAGAACCCGCAATAGAATTAGCAATAATATCACCTGCCACTTGTAAACGAACCGATGGAGAAGCAGTACCAATACCCACGTTGCCTGATGCATTTATTCTAAATCGTTCCGAATTATTAGTGTACAATAATAATGATCCCAATGCGCTCTGACTTGAAATTGTAAAATCATTAGAATTTGCTGAAGGATAACCAACCCAACCAAATCGTGTCAATGCCCCTTGAGGAAAAAATTCCATATAGGTATGATCGCTCCCTTCTAAACGTAAGGTAGAACCGTTTGATCTTATATGAAGTTTTACTGCAGGCGTAGTCGT
Organism: uncultured Flavobacterium sp.; assembly: GCA_964579755.1. Taxonomy (GTDB): domain Bacteria; phylum Bacteroidota; class Bacteroidia; order Flavobacteriales; family Flavobacteriaceae; genus Flavobacterium. The sequence continues at coordinate 14,935 of CAZOHO010000002.1, read as the reverse complement.
ACCTATACCAGTTTGGGCAAAACCAATAAAGCTAAATAATAATACAATTAAATATATTTTTCTCATCTTATCGAATATAAATTTCTACTCTAGCACTTCTGTTTATTCCAGTATTGTTTTGGCAACAACTTATATAATCACCAGCAGAATAACTCCCTGCAGCCATTCCAATGCCACTAAACACATCATTGGATGCTTGATTCCCATTGGGATACAGTCCACCTCCGTTTTCATTCCAACCAAACCCCCATCGAGTAGTTCCTGTTGCATTTCCTGTGTAATTAAAACCATAAAAACGCACATCTACTTGGGATGAGAAGGCGGTGCCTTTTCCAGAAAAGTTAAATGCGTCTCCAAAAAATAAATTACTCGCTTGATTGAAAAAACTAATTGGGGTAATACGAATACCATTATTAAAATTATTTTGCAACCAGCACCAGACATTATAACTCCCATTGGTATTAATGCTTCCACCTGTAGAACTTCCACCTTGGTTCCATGGAATATCAGGCCACAACGCCATAATGTCTTTGGCGTGATAATAATTCATGGTGTCAAATTTAGCATCACCATCATTTCTATTGGTCTGGGTTGGATATAAGGTATTAGCTGATGTCCAATAATTACTCGAATATTGAAAAGTAGTGCCTCGAGTTGCCTTCATGGCCATCATCCAGCCGCCACCATCAACAGCAGACCTCAATAAACAAAACACCTTAGTAGGGCCCACATAAGGGAGGTTAATCCAATATTCGCCATCGTTATAATTACCAAATGCTGTTTGAATGTATTTGGCACTAGGCGCTGCTTTTGTCGCCGAGCTTCCGTCCATAAGAGGTTCAGAAACCAATTCTTGCAAGTTCTGTGTCCAAGATTGAAAATAAGTATTAGATGGAAGCACACTAGAGTAGTAACTTGGCGCACTGTTCTGAGTTGGTGATTTCCAATAGAATCGCAAACCATAACCACCACCTCCTTGTTGCATGCGTATTTGAAATGTATAGGATTTCCCAGCAGTCAAAATCGCACTTCCGGTATGCGTTCCAAGATTGGGAACGGCTTGACCTATGTAGGATCCAATTATTGAAGTCCCATCGATGAATAAATCACTAGCATCATCTGACTCAAGAGTAAATGTATATGAACCCGTCTCTTGTGGAATAAATGTCCCTTGTATTTTGAATCCAAAATAATTCCCGCTATTCGGAAGATTGATACCAATTGCACTTAACTCCGCAGCACTTGTCCAATCTAATATTCTAGCCGAATTGGTTTTACCGGTTTGGTAGACCGTGGTATTTGAATTAGCAGAATTAAAAAGATTATCCATTTCAGTTCTATTGGTAGGTACAATTGGATATTGCGTGGCAGTTCCGTTACCCGCATGGGTATTCATAACCCAATAATCAAATTGCACACGAGGCTGTTTTTGCACGGGTTGATAGGTAGCCATAAGTTGTGCTTGAACACTTATACAGCAAAGAAAGAGCATATAGATAAGCGTTTTTTTCATATTCAATACTAATTTGACATATCGCCTGATGAAACAAAAAAACCCGATGATACACTCACCAAACTCATAATAGCATGCTGACCTGCTGTTTTATTAAAATTGTACCGATTATTTATTGTTGACCCTGAAGCTGATAAAGTTACTTGACCACTACCTCGTTGTACAATAAGACAATTAAATCCTGTAGTTAAAGCCGGTACATAAATAGTAATTGCACTATTACTAGTACAACTTATAATCTTACCATTGTCGGTTGCTGCTAAAGTATAGGAGGTTCCCGATTGTGTGTTGACCTCAGCACCAAAATTCGTCAATGTAGTAGACGTTCCATTGCCAGAAATACTACTGCTGGTTATATTCCCTAGAATAACTACCCAAGCCGATCCATTCCAATAATAATAGCCTGGCGCTACATTAGTAGGAGCTGTGCCTGTAGTTGCAGTATTGTAGACAAGCAAACCTATTGCAGGCAATGTAACTGGACTTGCCGAATTAGTTGCTGTCAAAGCTATTCGCGGCGGCAAAAATCCTTTATCGGTAGCATACACCTCCAACTTTGCTGACGCATTAGGCGTGGTGGTGCCAATACCGGTTTGGGCACTTCCTTTATAGAATACCAAACACAATACTAATATTACTATCCATTTTTTCATTACTTTATTAATTAAAATAAGGCTCTCAAAATTATCCAGTTGGTTCCATCAGAAATTGCCTTTATCCAATTATTAGAGGGTTCAATGCCTATGGACAATGAAGTCGCTCCAGTAGTCGTACTATCTGAAATTAAATTTCCTGCAGTAGCGGCAATTGAAACCGATACACTTGCAATATTTTTAATGGTAATTTCTCTTCCTGCTCCAACAGCACTTGCACTTGGTAAAGTGATTGTTTGTGAAGCTGTAGATCCCGAAAAAACAAAATATTTAGCAGTATCAGTTGTAGCGATCGTATAAGTTGCCGACTTACTTAAAACGGAAGCCGTACCACCATTATTAGTCCAAGTAGGCACGCCACTTGCTAAGGTTAATACTTGTCCGTCTGTCCCTTTTGCTAATCGTGTTCCAGTACCGCCTATTCCTCCATAAATAATATCTCCAGCAGTTGTCATTGGCGAAAGCGCATCAAATGCTGCTGTTTTAGTAGTTTGGCCTGTACCTCCGTTTGCAATTGCAATGGTCGTTCCATTCCAAGTACCTGTTGTTATTGTGCCCACGCTAGTTAAACTTGAATTTACCACATTAGATGCTAAGGTAGTTCCTGTCAAAGTTCCTGCAGCTGTCGCAACTGTAATATCAGCACTACCATCAAATGCCACGCCGTTGATATTTTTTGTAGCGGCAAGTTTTGTAGCCGTTGCTGCATTTCCTCCAATATTTAAATTCGCTACAGGTGTCGTTGATGTTACTACCATGGGTGCTGTTCCTGTAGCAACATTTGAAATTAATTGACTCGCCGTAACACTTCCCGCAGCGGTGATAGCACCTGTATTTGCTAAGGTTATTTTAGTTGTTGTTCCGGCACTTCCTTTATCATTATTTATTTTTACTCCACCTGTAAAACGGAATGTAGCGGCACCATCATTGTTATCCACAATATCTCCATCATCAGATAAAATAATTCCTTGTCCTGTTGTTCCTGCTGCGTTAACGGTTAAATTTTGGTTTACTATAGTTGAACTTCCTGAAAAAGTTTTTACTCCAGCGATAGTTTGATCAGTCGTTAAGTCTACAAAGTTTTTGGTAGAAGATCCTGTACCACCGTTTGCAATAGGCAAAATTCCTGTAACCCCAGATGCTAAGTTTATAGCAGGTAATGAAGTAAAACTAACGGTTCCACTACCATTTGTGGTTAGATATTGTCCCGAAGTACCATCGGTATTGGGATAAGTAACTGCCCCTGTAGTTAACTTTGCAGCTGTTTTTATATCGGTTACCAAAGAATTCCCTAATTTAATTGTATTACTAGCATCAACAGAGGCTCCATAACCTATGGCTGTGGCATTGGTTAAATTATTTACAGCAACATCTGTGCTACTACCTATGGTTGTGTTATTACTACCTGTGGTATTAGTAGTCATAGAATTAATACCAATGGCTACATTATTTGAACCTGTTGTTGAGTTTAATAATGCATTATGACCAAGAGCTGTATTGTTTGAACCTGTTGTATTCATTAGTGCTCTATTTCCGATCCCTGTATTGCCTGAACCTGGTGCATAATTACTAATAGCTTCCTGTCCGATTGCTGTATTATTAGATCCAGTTGTATTAGCTTGCAGAGTGTAAGCTCCTACTGCTGTATTCCATTGTCCAGTCGTATTGTTAGCTAATGGGTTAATCCCGATAGCAACGTTTCTGTTGCCCGAACTACCTGCTCCTCTTCCAAATTTATTTTCATTGATGGAAACATCAGAACTAAAGGTTTTAACACCAGCTATAGTTTGTGCTGTAGTTAAATCCACAAAATTTTGCGTGCTTGATCCTGTACCTCCGTTAGCAATAGGCAAAGTCCCTGTAACCCCAGACGCTAAGTTTATTGCAGGTAATGAAGTAAAACTAACGGTTCCACTACCATTTGTAGTTAAATATTGTCCCGAAGTACCATCTGTATTAGGATAAGTAACTGCCCCCGTTGTTAATTTTCCAGCTGTAGCTACCGAAGTTACAGAACTATTCCCTAGTTGGATTTTATTACTCGCATTAACAGTTGCTCCATATCCTAAAGCTGTAGCATTTGACAAATTATTAGTAGCAACATCTGCAGAGTTACCAACTGCAGTATTATTCGCTCCGGTAGTATTGGTAGACAATGCATACTTCCCTACCGCCGTATTTTTCGAACCAGTGGTATTCACTAATGCCCCATATCCAAAAGCAGAATTTTCATCACTTGTTGTATTATAAGCTAAAGAATACATACCATAAGCACTATTCATAGAACCAGTAGTATTATTGATTAGCGAAAAGTACCCAGTACCCGTATTGTATTGACCGGTCGTATTTCTTAATAAACTTTGAAAACCAACTGCAACATTAAATGAACCTGTTGTATTTGTATTTAATGCTTCTAATCCTAAAGCAGTGTTATAAGTGCCTCCGGCATTAGAATATAATCCAAAATTTCCAAATACTAAATTAGTAGCACTATTATCTGCACCTCTACCAAAATAAATTCCATTTAATAATTTGTAACTATTATCCCAAGTCAAATTACTAGAGGAACTAAATGCTGAAGTTCCATTACCAAAAGGAATATAACCCGCTGTTAAACTTACAATTCCGGTACCTCCATTAGCAACAGGCAAAGTTCCCGTAACTCCAGAAGTTAAAGGCAATCCTGTTGCGTTAGTTAAGACCACGGCCGAAGGAGTTCCAAGCGCAGGTGTTACCAAAGTTGGAGATGTTGCTCTCACCACATTACCCGAACCTGTAGTAGCAATCTCTTCTACCACTCCTGCTCCAGCCGTTACACGTCCTAATACTTTATCTGTTGCACTTACATTTTGAATTTTGGCGTAGGTAATGTTAGCGTCTTTTACTTTAGCGGTCTCCACTGCATTGTCTGCTAGATCTCCCACTACAATAGTTCCATCGGCAATCTTAGCAGAAGTCACTGCATCAGCAGCAATAGTAGCTGTCGTTACTTTTCCGGTACCAATAGTTGCCGCAAAACTTCCTGTTCCACTTCCTGTTACATCACCTGTTAAGGTAATGGTTTGGTCGCCCGTATTGGTTCCGCTCATGGTTCCACTTACCGTAGCATCACCACTAACTGTTAATGTTTTTGAAGTAGTACTTCCTCCCGAAATAGTAAAGCCCGTAGCAAGTGCTGTTGGAGTTAATCCATTGACGCTTGTTGCAGTTGCTACTCCTAAAGTGGGTGTTACTAAGGTTGGCGAAGTCGCTCTCACCACATTACCCGAACCTGTAGTAGCAATCTCTTCTACGACTCCTGCTCCTGTTGATACGCGTCCTAATACTTTATCTGTTGCACTTACATTTTGAATTTTAGCGTAGGTTACGTTTGTATCTTTAATTTTATCCGTTTCAATTGCGGCATCTGCTAAATCACCAACTATAATAGTTCCATCTGCAATCATACCAGTTACTACTTTGCTAGCGCCAATAGTTGTAGCATTCCCTGAACTGGTTACGTCTCCAGTTAAATTTGCATTGGTGGTTACCGTAGCCGCGTTCCCAGTAATAGAACCCGCAATAGGATCGCTAAATGTTTTAGTTCCCGCGATAGTTTGAGCTGTCGTTAAATCCACAAAGTTTTGAGTAGCTGAACCTGTTCCCCCACTAGCTAATGGCAAAATTCCAGTTACTCCTGTAATTAAGTTAGAAACAGGAATGTCTGACCAAGACGCTAAACCATTCGCATCTGAGGTTAATACTTTTCCTGCTCCAGGTGTACCTGCAGTTATTTTAATAGTGTTGCTAAACGTTTTATCTCCCGCTATGGTTTGAGTAGTAGTTAAATCTACAAAATTTTTGGTAGCAGAACCTGTTCCTCCGTTAGCCAAAGGTAAAATTCCGGTTACTCCTGAAGTCAAAGGCAAACCTGTTGCATTAGTTAATACTGCTGCCGAAGGCGTTCCCAAGGCTGGTGTTACTAAAGTAGGTGAAGTGGCTCTCACCACATTACCAGAACCTGTAGTTGCGATTTCTTCTACTACTCCTGCTCCAGCCGTTACACGTCCTAATACCTTATCCGTTGCACTTACATTTTGAATTTTGGCGTAGGTAATATTAGCGTCTTTTACTTTAGCGGTCTCCACTACATTGTCTGCTAGATCTCCCACTACGATAGTTCCATCGGCAATCTTAGCCGAGGTTACTGCATCAGCAGCAATAGTAGTTGTCGTTACTTTTCCGGTACCAATAGTTGCCGCAAAACTTCCTGTTCCGCTTCCTGTTACATCACCTGTTAAGGTAATGGTTTGGTCACCTGTATTGGTTCCGCTTGTGGTACCGCTTACCGTAGCATCATCGCTAACTGTTAATGTTTTAGATGTTGTACTTCCTCCTGCGATAGTAAATCCTGTAGTAAGTGCTGTTGGAGTCAATCCGTTTACACTTGTTGCGGATGCTACTCCTAAAGTGGGTGTAGTTAAAGTTGGACTCGTTAATGTCTTATTGGTTAAGGTTTCTGTTCCTGCTAAAGTGGCTAATGTACCTGTTGTTGGTAAAGTAACTGATGTAGCAGCTGTTGCAGTTAATGTTGTTGCATAGGCTCCTGAGGTCGTTAAATTCCCTCCCAAAGTAATCGTTTTGGTGCCGTTATCAACTCCTGTTCCTCCATTAGCTCCTGGTAAAATTCCGGTTACTCCTGAAGTCAAAGGCAAACCTGTTGCATTAGTTAAAACCGCTGCCGAAGGAGTTCCTAAAGCAGGCGTCACCAAAGTAGGTGAAGTCGCGCGCACTACATTACCTGATCCTATTGTGGCAATTTCTTCTATCACTCCCGCTCCTGTTGAAACGCGTCCTAATACTTTATCCGTCGCACTTACATCTTGTATTTTTGCGTACGTTACATTAGCATCTTTGATTTTTGACGTCTCTATCGCATCTGCAGTAATATCTGAAGCTACAATTGAATTCGCCAAATTTAATTTTGAATACGCAATAGCTGCGGTGGCACTAACATCTGAATTAACAATGTCTCCATCTTTGATTTTTGCTGAGGTGATTGAACCATCTGCCACACCTGCAGCTGCATTTAAGGCATCAACGTAATCTTTAATTACTTTTACTGATGGGTATTTGGTTGTAGAAGTAGCATCGACAACAATATCAGTACTTTTATTTGATAGATTTTCTTTCAAATCCAATGCCGTTTGTGTTGCTGTTGAAATGGGTTTACTAGCATCAGTCGTATTGTCCACGTTACCCAAACCTACCATTGATTTAGTAATTCCTGAAACAGTTCCTGTGAAAGTTGGAGAAGCTAAAGGTGCTTTTAAATCCAATGCCGTTTGTGTTGCTATTGAAATAGGTTTATTAGCGTCTGAAGTATTGTCCACGTTACCCAAACCTACCATTGATTTAGTAATTCCTGAAACAGTTCCTGTGAAAGTTGGAGAAGCTAAAGGTGCTTTTAAATCCAATGCCGTTTGTGTTGCTATTGAAATAGGTTTATTAGCGTCTGAAGTATTGTCTACATTCCCTAAACCTACTTTTGAAGCACTAATACCATTGGCAATTTTTGCATCAGTAATCGCACCATTCGCAACAACTGGAGCTGCTGCAGTTCCTGCTAAATCACCTGCTAATTGTAATTTCCCTTTTGTAGTAGCATCGGCATCCACAATAGTAGCTACAGCAATAGCTGTATCTACGTACATTTTTACTGCATTTTGAGTTGGAAACAAAATATTGCTAGTTCCTAAAGTAGTGTTGGTTGATTTATTGGCGGCATTTTCTTTCAAAGCCAATCCCGGAACCGTTGGAGATGCTGCAGTTCCTGCTAAATCACCTCCCAACTGAATTTTCCCTTTAACAGTAGTTGAAGCATCTGCAATAGTAGCTCCTGCAACCTGAACATCTACATACGTTTTTACCGCTTTTTCGGTTGGAAATTTCACATCTGAATTGGATGACAAAGTAGCATCTGTACTTTTATTTGAGGTATTTTCTTTAGTAGCTAAACCTATAATTACATCTGAACTATTGGCTTTCAACGCTAATCCAGGAACGGTTGGTGCAACAGCTGTTCCTGACAAATCACCCGTTAACTGAATTTTTCCTTTGCTTGTTGTAGTGGCATCTGGTATAGTGGAACTAACAATTTGACTATCCACATAAATTTTAGTAGCTGTAGACATGGGTTTGTTCAAATCGGAAGTGTTTTCTACATTGCCTAAACCTAAATTAGTTCGAGCCGCCGAAGCCGTAGTTGCACCTGTACCTCCATTAGCTATAGCTACCACACCCGAAACATTTTCGGCAGTAATTGCAGCATTTGCAAAAGGAACTGATGCCAATGACTCATCGGTTAACGCTTCAAATTGATTGCATAGACCTGTTGCATCAAGCGCAACTTTTAGTGTTTTCTTATAAGTAGCACTCCACACTATAGCATCAAAAGAACTAGCATAACCGCCTGTTTGATTTCCAGAACCGATGGATATATTTACCATTCCAAATTCATCTGTGGTAGTCTTGACCACTTCTTGATATTCTAAACCTGCAGTTGCATCTAAAAAACTAAACTGTAAACAAATGGATTTATTTGTCATTGGCACATTAGAAACATTAACTCCAGGCACATTTTGTCCTCCTGGAATATAAATTACAGCTTGATAAGTTATGCCTTTATTTTGTGCAAAAGCTGAAGCTGAAGCCAACAATAAAACGATGTAAAATAATTTTTTCATGAGTTATTATCTTTTTATTAAATCAAAATAACCTCCAAACATAATTTGGGTAGTATTAATAGAAACATTATCTAGGTTGTTGGCTAATTTGACATTCTTACTAAAGTTTAAACCTGCGCTTAAATAGCCATTTTTAGAAAGATAGTATTTAGCATATACCCCAATAACAGGCTGTAAAACTAATCCTGAAAATTCGCCATTTCCAGCCAAATTATAAGCCGAGTTATCTACTACTTGTTTCCCTCTTAGGATAGTAGATAAGCTCAAACCTGCCCTCGCACTTAGGAAAAAGTAAAACGAATCATAAAACTGATAGTCGACCGTACTTTGTACTCCCAAATATGTAGTTTTCCACTCTAACAAATTTTGAGTAGACTCAGCAACAGCATTGTAATCATTGATAGTTATACTTCCTGTGTATTTCAAATCTTTGAAATTTTTATATTTCAAAACATCTGTAAAACCCAATTCATACGCATCACCAACACCATTAACTATTAGTTTTTTGGTAAAGGACGAGTTGTTTTTGTAGGTAAGGGTACTAAAGTTCTTTCCAAGATTAAAAAAAACACCTTGTGAGTAGGTTGAGAAAGTAAGAAAGAAAAAAAGGATGTGGGGTACAATTTTTTTCATTTTTGTTTATTTGGATTTTAGAATTGTGGTGGAAAAGGAATATAAATTTCCGTCGAGTTTGACGAAGTATTCTCCCGCTGCCAGAAGCAAATTATTTATTGTTAATATATTGTCTACAGCTTCTTTTTCTTGAAATAATAAAAGTCGGCCATGGATATCAAAAATGGAAACAGTAATTTTTCCGTTAACGGGAGCCGAAAATTTAAAGTTAACCGACTCTACAACTGGATTAGGATAGACCATCGTGGTAATACAATCGGTCTGAAGAATGGCAGTATTAGATATTTTACTTTGCTGAAATCCCTGACTAAGAATCACTTTTTTTGCAGAAGAGGTTCCAATAACACCTTGCTGAGCAATGGTCTGACTTACTTTCACACCCTTGGATGTGGTAGCAACACCTCCCTGAGCAGATAGCATCTGGTGATGTAATTTTTGTCCATACGTGAGACTACAAAAGAAGATAAAGACAAATACTTTCATTTTTAATTCCTCATTTTAGTAAATTTAAAGACTCTTGAAAATTGCTTTATATGTTACCTATTTAAGTTAACCTACAAAAATAAATTTATAATACTTTTTCATCGTTCAATTAACATGTTAAATTTGTCAAATAAATTAAAAAATTAGACAATGTTTATAAAATGAACGCTTGTTTTTATTGGATTTTTTTAAAATTCTCCGCCAATAAATTTTAAAAAAAGTACGCTAATTATTTTTACAAAAAAAGCCTCAAGAAACTTGTTCGTGAGGCTAAAAATTTTGCAGAGAGGATGGGATTCGAACCCACGATACAGTTACCCATATACAAACTTTCCAGGCTTGCTCCTTCAACCACTCGGACACCTCTCTAATTGGGATTGCAAATAACTTAAAAAAAACTGACTTAGAAAAATGAAACTACACTATTCTTGAATTTCGCCTCGTAAAGAAGTTTCAAACACCTCTTTAAGATCAGTAGCATCAATGTTTTGACCTAAAAGATACATCAACTTAGTAATAGCAGCTTCTGTAGTAATATCTTTCCCTGAGATAACACCTATTTCAAGTAAAGCTGAGCTAGTTTCATACTGTCCCATTCGAACACTTCCACCTGAACATTGAGTTACATTTACAATTTGAATCCCATTATGAATTGCTTTTTGCAAAACAGACAAAAACCATGAATCAGTTGGCGCATTTCCTGCTCCATACGTTTCTAAAACAATTCCTTTTAAATTTGGAATAGCGACAATAGCATCAATCAATTGTTCACTCATTCCTGGAAATAATTTCAGTATAATAACATTCGTATCTAAGTCTTTATGAACCTGAAATTTAGCACCTCCTGCGAAAGGCAAAAACAACTCTGAATTGATTGTAAGATGTACTCCCGATTCTATCAAAAATGGATAATTGGGAGATGTAAATGCTTTGAAATGTTCAGCATTGATTTTAGTAGTTCTATTACCACGATACAATTTGTATTCAAAATACAAACACACCTCTTTAACCACAGCTTGTCCGTTTTCACGTAAAGAGGCAATTTGGATGGCAGTAATTAAATTTTCTTTAGCATCGGTGCGCAAATCGCCTATAGGTAATTGTGAACCTGTGAAGATAATCGGCTTTGCCAAATTTTCCATCATAAAACTCAAAGCCGAAGCCGTGTACGACATCGTATCGGAGCCGTGAAGTACTACAAATCCATCAAAAGAAGCATAATTTTCCTCAATGATTGTCGCTAGTTTTACCCACTTTTCAGGGTTCATATTGGAGGAATCTATTGGTTGTTCAAACGAAATAGTTTCGATTTCGCAATCCAATAATTTGAGTTCGGGAATGCGTTGTAATAACTTACTAAAGTTAAAAGCCTTTAATGCACCCGTTGAAAAATCTTTCTTCATACCGATGGTACCTCCGGTATAAATCAAGAGTATTTTTGCTTTAGAAAGCATTGGTATATTTTAATTTATTGACCACTGGATTGGCATACATTGCCAGGAAACCTTCCCATGCAATTGGATTATCCAAACCGATTCGCATCTCTAAACGGCGCTCAAAAAGTGATTTTTCTGATTCCGTATACAAATGTTCATAGGTAGTCGTTTTGTTCAGGATATCGTAAGCAATAAAATTAGTAGGCCACAAGTTATAATTACTTAATATTGCATCGTCAATTTCTTGTGCCAACGCTTGAATTTGTTTGTTTGACGAATCATTTTCAGATACAATTCGGTCAATTTCTATATCCAATACTTTTCCAATATGCAAATGAATGCGTTTCTTTTGCCCCATCACACCACTTAAAATCGTATTCAAATCTTCATTTTTAGATTTTACATACACTTCGTTATTCGCTTCTGCCAATAACTGAGGCATTTTCAATACGTCTGTTGGGTCGTACTCATAAGATATAGATACAGGAACAATTTTTAATTTTTTGAAGTATTGCATTACATCTGCTTCATCAGATGCCATACCAATCATTTTTAGCACTCCTGGATTTGTTTCGTCATTCCCATCTTTGGTTCTTCCTTCGCGTTGCGCAATCCAAACTGAACGATTTTCGTGCAACAACAATTGACCCATATATTCCGACAATAACTTAGAACTTTGCAACATTTCTCTTGGTGACAAACCTCTTAAAACCAAAAAGTTGCGATTCAATCGCGCCAAGGTTTTTATAAATGATTTTTGTACCAAATTATCTCCAATTGCCGAAGCCGTCATCAAATGTCCATTTTGAAATAAGGCGGCATTCAACAAAGTAGTATCCAAAAGAATATCTCTATGATTCGAAATAAACAAATAGGAATTATTTTTTTCCAAATGCTCAAATCCTGAAGTAGTCAATCCATCCGAACTATTTTCTAAGATTTTTTGAACAGTGTGATAAATGAAATTACACTGAAAATCACGAATAGAATGTGTTTTTTTCAATTGTTCTTTCCAAACATCATCTTCTACATCTGGGAATGTAAAATTCATCAAAGCTTTCATCATGGGATGTGGGATCACACTTTGTAACGCCTCATTTACTTCGGTTTCATAAAAAGGGCGAATCGCATCGAATTTTTGCATTTTGGAATAATTTTATAAGCAACAAAAGAACAAAAAAAATATCAAACTAGAGTCAATTCTCGATTAAATCCCGAAAACGGCTTTTGAATTTTCAGTAGTAATGCGAGCTATTTCAATTAAAGGTAGCTGATACAATTCGGCTAATTTTTGGGCAACCAAAACAGCATAACTACTCTCATTGCGTTTGCCACGATGTGGAGCAGGAGCTAGATAGGGCGAATCCGTTTCAAGAACGATATGTTCTAACGGAATTTGACTGATAAACTGATCGATTTTACCGTTTTTAAAGGTTGTTACGCCACCAATTCCTAATTTTAAGCCTAACGAAATGGCTCTTTGAGCTTGCTCTAAATCCCCTGAAAAGCAGTGAAAAATTCCAAACAATTCAGCTGATTTTTCCAATTCTAACACTTCAAAAACTTCGTCAAAAGCATCTCGACAATGAATATTTATAGCCAAATGGTGTTTTTTAGCCAATTGTATTTGGCGTTGAAAAGCTATTTTTTGAATGTCCAAAGTCGTTTTGTCCCAGTACAAATCAATCCCGATTTCGCCGATAGCATAGAACTTATGAAGGGCTAATTGTTCTTCCACATTCGCCAATTCTTCCAAATAATTTTCTTTTACATAACAAGGATGCAACCCAATCATCAGTCGGACATTGTCTGGAAATTGCGCCTCCAAATCATACATTTTCTGCGTTCCTGTACTGTCAATTGACGGAATAAAGAATCGAGACACCCCTGCAGCAATAGCGCGCTGAATCATTTCCGTTCTATCTTGGTCAAATTCTTCTGAACACAAATGCGTGTGGGTATCGGTAATAATCATAAAAGTTAATTTATATAGTTTAGTCGCGCTTTTTAAAAGATAAATAAGCAACAATAGTACTCAACAACATCAAAACGCCTCCTAAAACAAAAGGCGCACCTGGAAACTTAAACGGAGCATCGCTATGGGTAAAAAAATAAAATACCGTTGACATCATTGGCGGTCCAATAATCGCCGAAGCACTCATCAAACTCGACATTGTTCCTTGAATTTCGCCTTGCTCATTAGCAGGAACTTGTTCTGAAATTACAGCTTGCATGGCAGGTCCAGCAATTCCTCCTAAACAATACGGGATCAAAAACACAAACATCATCCAACTCTCGGTAGCAGTGGCAAACAAAAACATACCTATAGTATACAAAGCCATTCCTACATAAATACTTTTTTGATTCCCTAACTTAGGATTAATCCAACGGATCAAACCTCCTTGTACTAACCCAACTAAAAGTCCAATTACACCTAACGATATTCCTACCATTTTCTCGTCCCAATTGAATTGGTACATCGTAAAGAAACTCCAGTTGCTATGCACTGCGTGAGACGCTACATACAATAAAAAAGTAGCGATTACTAAACCGATTAACTTAGGGTATTTTTTCAAATGCAATAAAGCACCAATAGGATTGGCTCTTTTTATATCAAATTCTCTTCTGTTTTCTTTAGCAAGTGACTCTGGTAGAATAAAAAATCCGTATAAAAAGTTCAACAAACAAAGGATTGCGGCAGCGTAGAAAGGAACTCTCGAACCGTATTGCCCTAACAAACCACCAATAACGGGTCCGATGATGAATCCTAATCCAAAAGCAGCGCCAATCATCCCAAAGTTTTTTGCTCTGTTTTCGAGCGTACTCACATCGGCAATATAGGCTGATGCTGTAGTGATACTTGCTCCAGTAAGCCCCGCAATAATTCTGCCTAAAAATAACCATTGAATTGTTGGTGCAAAAGCCAACAACAAATAGTCCATCGAAAAAGTAAAAAGCGAGATTAAGATAATAGGTCTTCTCCCAAATTTATCACTTAAATTCCCTATCATTGGTGCAAATAAAAATTGGGTAATCGCATACGCAAATGTCAACCATCCTCCGTATTTTGCAGCTTCGCTAATATCACCATGAATCAATTCTTTAATCAATTTAGGGATAACTGGAATAATGATTCCCCAACCCGTAATATCAATTAACATAGTAATGAAAATGAATCCGATGGCGGCCGACTTTTTATTGGATGACATAATTGTAATTTTTAGGAAAGGCAAATAAACAAAAAAATCCTAAACTCTTTAAGGAGTTTAGGATTTAATATGTTAGATTCTGAAATCAAGTTCAGAATGACAATTCTACAATTCAAATGCTTTTTTAGGATTGTTATCACAAAGCAATTCTACTGGATTTTCAAGCGCTTCTTTTACCGCTACTAAGAAACCAACAGACTCACGACCATCGATAATTCTGTGGTCATACGAAAGTGCCACATACATCATTGGGTGGATTTCCACTTTGCCATTAACAGCAATA
>CAZOHO010000001.1:0-44025 GCA_964579755.1 uncultured Flavobacterium sp. | reverse complement strand
TGCTAACGATGCAAGTATTGCTAATAAAGATGCTGCTCACTTTTTGTTAGCTAAAGTATACTTAAATAAAGGAGTATTTAAAGCTACAAGTCCTGCAGGTCCTTATACATTTGATGCTGCAGATATGACTAAAGTGGTACAACATGTTGACGCTTTAACAAATACTTTAGATACTACTGTTGGTGCTGGATACTGGAATAACTTCATGCCTAACAACAATACTTCTAATGAAATCATCTTCTCTTCTAAGAATATTCAAGGTGGATCAGGTGGAAATATGCAGTCTAAATGGAGAATGTGTAATCATTACAACCAAACTCCAGACGGATGGAATGGATTTGCTACTGTAGCGGATTACTATAGTACATTCAACGCCGCTGATAAACGTGCACATTATGCAGTTCCAGGATACACTTATACTGTTGATGGAAACGGTAATGGAGCAGGTTATTTAGAAGGCCAAGTTTATAAAAACGGAACTGTAAGTTCAGCAAATGCATTGAAAGATAGAAACAATAATGCATTAGTTTTTACTAGAAACGTAACTTTAATTACTTCAGGCGCTACTCTTGAGACTGCTGGGGTACGTGGTATGAAATATGTGCCAGATGGTGCTAACTTAGGTTCTCCTGATAATGACTTGATCTTAATGCGTTTATCTGATGCTTTATTAATGAAAGCAGAAGCTATTGCTAGAGGAGGTTCAGGTTCAGGTTCAGCTACTATTTTATCTAATTTAGCTACAAGAGCAGGTGTTACTGCTGCTGCTGCTACTTTAGATGGTATTTATGCAGAAAGAGGTAGAGAGTTATGGTGGGAAGGATGGAGAAGAAACGATCAAATTCGTTTTGGAAAATTCTTAGCTGCTAGAGCTTTAAAACCATACGCTTCAGATGCTAAATATTTATTGTATCCAATTCCTGCGGATGCATTATTCAACTCTAATTTATCTCAAAATCCTGGATATTAATATTTCCTGATTTTGAATACAATAGATAAGGAGGGCAGGAATGTCCTCCTTATTTTTTTAAGAGCCTATTTAGGCTCTTTTTTTATTTACAATCTCCCGTAAACACAACAATATTTAGCCATTTTTAATTTTTTTATATTCAACTTTTTCCATAAATTGCTCGCTTATATTGTTTTTAATTTAATCGGCTTTTTACTATGTTGTACCGCCTACTTTTTATTGTTCTTTTGTCTGCTTTAACGAGTTGTTCAAAAGAAAATTCAGACACACTTTTTACTCTTTTGGAACCGTCTCATACTGGGATTGATTTCAAAAATGAAGTCAAAAATGGTGAGAACATGAACATTTTTAAGTATAGAAATTTTTATAATGGTGGTGGAGCTGCTATTGGGGATATCAATAATGATGGTTTAGCCGATGTTTTTTTAATTTCCAATCAGGGTGCTAATAAATTGTACTTGAACAAGGGAGATTTTAAATTTGAGGATATTTCAGTTAAATCAGGAATTCAAGGAAAGAAGGCATGGTCTACCGGTGTGGTTATGGTGGATATTAATGGAGACGGCTTTTTAGATATTTATGTACTAGATGCTGGAAATAATATTGATGCTATAAGAAAAAGTCAACTATACATTAATAACGGGGATAGCACTTTTACAGAAAAAGCGGCAGAATATAATTTGGCAGATACCGGAATAACTACACATGCTGCCTTCTTTGATTATGATAAAGATGGCGATTTGGATTGTTACATTTTGAATAACAGTTTTATTCCTGTAAGTTCTTTAAATTATTCCAATAAAAGAGAACTACGAGATAAAGATTGGAAAGTAGCTGATATCCTAAAAGGTGGCGGAGATAAATTATTGCGCAATGACGATGGGAAATTCGTTGATGTAAGTGAAGCTTCTGGAATTTATGGAAGTTTAATTGGTTTTGGTCTTGGGGTTACTGTTGGAGATGTTAACGGTGATTTGTATCCGGATATTTATGTATCTAATGATTTTTACGAAAGAGATTATTTATACATTAACAATCAAAATGGTACTTTTTCAGAACAAATTCAAACTTGGACAACGCATATTAGTCAAGCGTCTATGGGGGCTGATCTTGCCGATATCAACAATGATGGTAGTGCGGATATCTTTACCACAGACATGTTGCCTGAAGGTGATGAACGTTTAAAAACAACTACTAGTTTTGAAAATTACGATTTGTTGACCCGTAAATTGAACATGGATTTCTTCAATCAATACATGTCAAATGCATTGCATATTAATAAAGGAACTCATTTTACTGAGATTGCCAATTTTGCAGGTGTTTCTAAAACCGATTGGAGTTGGGGCGCATTAATTTTTGATATGGACAATGATGGTTACAAAGATATTTATGTGTGTAATGGTATTTATCATGATTTGACCAACCAAGATTTTATGGACTTTTTTGCGAATGAATTAATGCAAAAAATGGTGGTTACGGGTCAAAAAGAGGATATTGAAACAATTATAGCAAAGATGCCAAGTACTCCGATACCTAATTATGCTTTTAAGAATAATACTAATTTAACCTTTACCAATTCAGCTACAAATTGGGGTTTAGATATTCCAAGTTTCTCTAATGGTGCCGCCTATGGTGATTTGGACAATGATGGCGATTTGGATTTAGTTGTAAATAATGTGAATATGGAATCGTTTGTATTTCGAAATAATTCCGAAAAAAATAAAACGAATCATTTTGTGAAAGTGAAGCTCAAAGGAGATCTTAAAAATAAGTTTGCTGTTGGAAGTGTTGTTGAATTATTTTCTCGAAAAGAGGTTATTCGTCAAGAGTTAATTCCATCAAGAGGATTTCAATCGTCAATTGATTATGCAATGACTTTTGGTGTTGGGAACAAAAAAATTGATTCCTTACGAGTAATTTGGCCTAATGGTAAAATACAAACTCTTAAGAAAGTAGCTTTAAATACAACTATTAATTTGTCGATTGCGAATGCTACATCAGATTATGTATTTAAATCGACAGCTACAAAACCACATCTAAAAGAAGTTAATACAAATTGGATAGCCCACAAAGAGAATGATTTTATTGATTTTGATTATGAAGGATTGATTTCAAAAATGCTATCTCAAGAAGGACCTGCACTAGCAGTTGGAGATATCAATGGAGATGGTAATGAGGATGTGTTTGTTGGTGGAGCTAAAGGACAATCTGGAAAAATCTATAGCAATAAAGGAACTAATTTTAGTGCTACTAAACAAGCTGCTTTGGATGCAGATGCTAATTTTGAAGACACAGCTGCTAGTTTTGTAGATATTGATGGTGATGGTGATTTGGATTTAGTAGTTGGCTCTGGGGGTAATGAAAGAACTAGCCCTGAAAGTTTTAAAAATCGTCTGTACTTAAATAATGGAAAAGGAATCTTTACAAAATCAAATACAGCTATTCCATCAGCTAGTACCAATGTTTCAGTAGTTGCAGCATATGACTTTGATCAAGATGGTGATGAGGATATATTTGTGGGTAGTAGAAGTGTTCCTGGAGTATATGGTATTGATCC
The DNA here is from genome assembly GCA_964579755.1 of uncultured Flavobacterium sp. Lineage (GTDB taxonomy): Bacteria > Bacteroidota > Bacteroidia > Flavobacteriales > Flavobacteriaceae > Flavobacterium. The sequence goes on along the minus strand of CAZOHO010000001.1, from coordinate 40,498 downwards.
GAAACATTTGTTATTGGAGAATGATGGCAAAGGAAATTTTACCAATGTAATTGATAAGAAAGCATTTAAACTCAACGCAACCGGAATGATTACAGATGCCGTTTGGGAAGATGTAGATAACGATGGAAAAAAAGATTTGATTATTGTTGGTGACTGGATGGCGCCTCAGTTATTCAAAAATACGGGAAGACGTTTGGCTAATTTTAAATCGAATTTGTCTGACTATAGCGGTTTTTGGAATTCCGTTCAATGTGTTGATTTAAATAAGGATGGGAAAAAAGACTTGATTCTTGGAAATAAAGGAACAAACACATCGTATAAAGCAACAACCAATAATCCGATGCGATTATTTACAAACGATTTTGATAGTAACGGAACGATTGAACAAATTACAACACGTACGATTGACGGGAAAGATTTTCCAATCAATTTAAAACAAGAATTGGCGAAACAAATTCCATCTATAAAAAAGAAGAATTTAAGCTATGGTGACTATGCTAAGAAAACAATTCAGGAGATTTTTGCTCCAGAAGTGATTACTAATTCTTTGAAAAAAAACGCAGTTATACAAGAGAGTATCATTGCTATAAACAAAGGGAATGGAAAATTTGAAATCCAAATAATGCCACAGGAAGTACAATTGTCAACTGTGAATACTTCTTGTGTATTGGATGTGAACAAAGATGGATATTTAGATATCATTCTTGGAGGAAATCAATACGAATTTAAACCTCAATTTGGGCGTTTGGATGCTAGTCATGGAAGTGTTTTGATAGGCGCTAAAAATGGAAAGTTCAGTTTGTTAAATTATCCAAAATCAGGTCTTTTTATCACTGGCGAAGTACAAAAAATGAAACCAATTAAGACTAAGAACAAAGCAACCTTGTTTATTGCGGTATTAAATAACGCTTCACCTAAACTGTTTACAATCAATGAATAATTTCATTAAAATAGGTCTAGCTTCTTTAGTTTTAGCAAGCTGTTCTAAAACAGAAAACCAATTGTTTGACAAATTGTCTCCAGACGAAAGTAAGGTAACGTTTGTAAATCAATTGGACGAATCTAAAAACATTTCGATCTTAGATTATCTTTATTATTATAATGGAGGTGGTGTAGCGCTCGGGGATATTAATAATGATGGTTTGGTAGATATTTATTTCACATCCAACCAAGGGAAAAATAAATTGTACCTGAATAAAGGGGAGAATAAATTTGAAGATATATCTACAAAAGCGGGTGTTGAAGGAGAAAGTGATTGGAATACAGGTTCCATTATGGCAGATGTTAATGGTGATGGCTACTTGGATATTTACGTTTGTGCTGTGGTGGGAATAAATGGTTTTGAAGGCCATAATGAATTATATATCAATAACAAAGACAATACATTTACAGAAAGTGCGACTGAATATGGTTTGGATCTAGATAATTTTAGTACCTCGGCAGCCTTTTTAGATTACGATAATGATGGTGATTTAGATATGTATTTATTAAATCATGCTGTACATTCTGAAGCCTCTTATGGTAAAGCTGAAATTCGAAATAAAAGAAGTTACGAAACAGGCGATAAATTATTTCAAAACAATAATGGTCATTTTGTTGATGTGAGTGAAAAGGCTGGGATTTTTGGTGGAGCAAACGGATATGGTTTAGGAGTTGCCGTTTCTGATTTTAATTTGGATGGCAATCCGGATATTTATGTATGTAATGATTTTCACGAAGATGATTATTATTACCTGAATAACGGCGACGGTACTTTTACCGAAAGCATGAAAAATTATTTTGGTCATACCAGTCGGTTTTCAATGGGTGTAGATGCTGCCGATATAAATCACGACGGTTTTCCTGATTTGATGACTTTGGACATGCTTCCTGAAGACGAAACAGATTTAAAATCCTCTGCAGGAGATGATAATCCGCAAATGTTAAAATACCGTACAGAAAAACTAGGATATCATTTTCAATATACCCGAAACATGTTGCAAATCAATCAAGGAGGAAAGCATTTTACTGAAACTGCTTTGTTGAGTGGTGTCGCAGCAACGGATTGGAGTTGGAGTACTTTATTTGCAGATTATGATCAGGATGGGGAACAAGATATTTTTGTTTGTAACGGAATTCCAAAACGACCAAACGATTTGGATTACATAAAATACTATTCCAATTCAAGCATTAAAACCAAGTTAAATTCAACCAAATTGTTGGATAAACAAGCTTTGAAAAAAATGCCTTCTGCTAATGTTTCGAATTACGTTTTTCAAGGATCTAAAGACTTACAATTTAAAAACCGTTCTAACGATTGGATAGAAAACGATTCTATTATTTCTAACGGTGGTGCTTATGCCGATTTAGACAATGACGGTGATTTAGATATTGTAACTAATAATTTGAATAGTGTTGCCTCTATTTATATTAATAAAACCAACGAAAAAGCAAATTTCCTAAAAATTAAATTACAGTTTGGAGGCAAAAATACTTTTGGGGTAGGTGCCAAGGTGATTTCTTATGCCAAAGGACAAAAGCAGTTTAAAGATATTCAGACAACGCGTGGTTTTCAATCAAGTTCGGAACCGATAGCACATTTTGGTTACGGAAAAATCACTCAGGTAGATTCTATTCAAATCATTTGGCCTGATAAAACAATACAAACATTAAACAAGGTAAAAACCAATCAAACGATAACGGTTCAAGCTAGTAAGAATAGAAAACCTTTTAATTACGCAACTTTACATCCAAGGATTTTGCCAATTTTCAAGAAATCAACAACCAATCTAGGTATTGATTTTATTCATCAAGAAAATGATTTTGTTGATTTTACGGCACAAAAATTAATTCCGTACCAACGTTCTGATCGAGGACCTGCTTCAGTAATTGGGGATTTAAATAATGACGGAAAGGAAGATATTTTCTTTGGTGGATCACAAGGAAAACAAGCCGCAATATATCTTCAAAATGGAAATGGATTTGCTAAAAAAAGTTTTTCTTCTATTGTAGCGGATTCGATTTATGAAGATGCATCAGCCGTAATTGCTGATTTTAATGGAGACCGCCAAAACGATTTGTTTGTTGCTTCTGGAAGCGGACAATATGCAGCCAATTTAATTCCTAGATTGTACCAAGGAAGTACATTGATTAAATCTAATTTGCCAGAAACCAAAGGAATGAATGCCTCGGTTATTAGAACAATCGATTACGACAAAGATGGTGATTTGGATATATTTATAGGTAATAATTCAAAATCAAACAGTTTCGGAAGAATGCCTGATTGTTATTTATTAAATAATAATAAAGGAGTTTTTACTATTACACAATCGGCTACTTTTGCAGGTATCGGTATGGTGACAGATGCCCTAGTTTCTGATTTTAATAAAGACGGAAATTTAGATTTAATTGTTGTTGGAGAATGGATGAAGCCTAAATTTTTCGCTAATACTAAGGGTAACTTTAAAGAGGTTACAGACAGTCTATTGTCAGGGAATCACAATGGATTATGGCAATCCATAACTTCGTTTGATATTGATCAAGATGGCGATCAAGATTATTTGTTGGGGAATTGGGGAATGAATTCAAAATTTAAATCTTCAAAAGAGTTTCCTATGAAGATGTACTATGATGATTTTGATACTAATGGTACTTTTGAAACCATTGTCGCAATAGAAAAGAAAGGGAACTATTATACCACAATGGGATTAGACGAATTAGTAGAAGAATTTAGTGGTATGTTGAAAAAGAAATTCAATAACTACAAATCCTTTGCTGGGAAAAAAGTGGATGAAATTTTCGATGTTGCTATGTTAGAAAAAGCAACTTTGTACGAAGTACATGATTTAAAGTCAGGTTATTTGAGAAACGATAATGGGAAATTTACTTTTATTCCTTTTTCAAATAAAATGCAGGTTGGACCAATTACAAGTTTTGTAAAATTAGATTTTGATGGTGATGGGAAAGATGAAGTTTTTGCAGCTGGAAATTATTTTGGAGTCACTCCTTATCACAGTAGATTTGATGGTTTTTCAGGAGCTTTAATCAAAAATCAAAAAACGATCTATTTGGGTAACCAAATTGGAATAGATTTATCACAAAAAGCAGTCCGACATCTAGATATTATTCCATTTAATGGAAAAAAATATCTTTTGGTAACTGTAAATAATAAAAAGGCGGAAGTATATGAACTTCCAAAAAACAAAAATTAAATTATAAAAAATGAAAACTAAAATTACTCTGTTAGGTTTGCTATTGGTTCTTTTTAGCGCTTGTAAAAAAGAGCAACCAATTGTTGTGACAACCGATGATTATTGTGCAGCTGTTGATACAGTAACCGGAATTATGGTACATGATATTTTTTCTCCACCTGTTGCAAGTAGAATTTATGTTTATCCTAATGTGGCAGCTTATGAGATTATTGCACAAAACAGTAATAAATATGAAAGTCTTCAGGGGCAGTTAAAAGGATTGGATTCAATTCCAGTATTAGATACTAAAAGTGGAGTGAATCAGAAACTAGCTGCTTTAATTGCTCATATGGAAGTAAGTAAACAATTGATTTTTTCGGAAGAAGCATTAGAAAAGTATAGAGATAGTTTGTACGAAAAGTGGGGATCTGAAAACCCAAAAGAATTTGAAGTTTCTAAAGCGTATGCATTAAAAGTAGTAGATAGAATTAAAATTTGGATGGGTAAAGACAACTATAAACAAACTAGAACTTTTCCAAAATATTCGGTTCATACTGATCAAGCAGGGAGATGGCAACCTACTCCGCCTGCTTATATGGACGGTATAGAACCACATTGGGGAGAAATACGAACTTTGGTAATGGATTCTGCTTCACAATTTAAACCAAAAGCGCCTCATCCTTTTTCTACTGATAAAAACTCTTTGTTTTACAAAGAAGCAAAAGAAACCTATGATGTTGGGAATATGATTTCCGAAAAATTATTGAAAATTGAAAATGCCCAAACAGATATAATTCCTGAAGAATCTGCAATTGCAACCTTTTGGGATTGTAATCCTTATGCAACAGTTACTCAGGGTCATATGATGTTTGCAAAAAAGAAAAACACACCCGATGCACACTGGATCAATATTACTAAGATTGCTTTAAAGAAAACAAAATCAAATTTTGAGACTACGGTTTTTGCTTATACAAAAGCATCAATAGGTATTTTTGAAAGTTTTATTAGCTGTTGGCATGAAAAATACAGAACCAATGTGATTCGCCCAGAAACCTATATTAATTTATACATTGATGAAGATTGGAAACCGCAGTTGCAAACTCCTCCATTTCCAGAATATACAAGTGGACATTCGGTGGTTTCGTCTTGTTCGTCAGTTATATTAACGTCAATATTTGGAGATAATTTTAGTTATACAGACGATTCAGAAATTCCATTTGGGTTGCCAAAAAGAAATTTCAAGTCATTCAAACAAGCGGCTTCAGAAGCTTCAATGAGTAGGTTGTATGGAGGAATTCATTATCGAGCCGCTATTGAAAACGGGGTAGTTCAAGGAACGAATTTAGGAAATTATATTAATAAAGAAATCAGTTTTTTTAAATCAAAATAATAAAAAATAACTACAATGAACACTAAAATTAAAGGATCAATTTTTTTCATTCTAATCGCTTTTTTTGCTTGGTATTTTTTATTGAAGCCTTCCGATTATACCATTCGTTTTGAAGCCAAAACTGCTACTGGAACAATTTATCAAGGCATTCAAGAATGGGCTGCAACTAAGACAAAATCCAATACAGAAAGTTATACCACTTTAGAAAAAAGAAACTTCGATTTTATTAAACAAGAACTTAAAAAAGGGGACGAACATGTAGTGTATACTTGGACGCTTACTTCAGTAAACGATTCCACTACTAAAATTGTAGTTGATATAAAAGACAAAAATCACAGTTGGTACAATAAACTTACAGCTCCGTTTGTCTCGACACCTTTCCGTGAAAAACAAATTGAACGCGTCAAAGATTTCAAAGTTGGATTAGATGAGCATTTGAAAGCGTTTAAGGTTAGGATTGATGGCGAAGGTGAATCAACTGCTGATTACATTGCTTACATAAGCCTTAAAAGTGTAATGCAAGAAAAAGCACAAACGATGATAGCGAATGATGCTGTTATTACGGGCTATTTGTTTAGAAATAACATTAAAATTATTGGAAAGCCTTTTGTAGAAGTAACTAATTGGGATCAAGACAAAGAAACACTTCAATTTAATTATTGTTTTCCAATACCTAAGGATGCCAAATTTGTTGCAAATCCAAAAGTAAAATTCAAAACAATTCCTGCTGCCAAAGGATTAAAGGCAACTTATTTTGGAAATTTTAGAACTTCTGACAGGGCTTGGTTTGCTTTATTAGATTATGCCAAAAAAGAAAATATAGCATTGGAATCCAAAGTAGTAGAAAATTTCTTAGCCAATCCGTTCAATGGTGGTAATGAATTGGAATGGGAAACTAAAATTATAATTCCTTTTGCTAAAAAATAAGATAAAATTACATTTCATCATCTCATCAACTCGAAAACGTTTTCGCCTATTGCGAAAACGTTTTTTGCTTGAATTGGGTTTCAGATTGGTATTTTCAAACTACTTTTATGTGCTAACCAAATAAACTAAACCCAATGAGTATAAAATTAAAATTAAGTTTTTGGCAAATAATTAATATGAATGTTGGATTTTTTGGTATCCAATATAGTTTCGGTTTGCAGCAAAGTGCAGTCAATCCTATTTATGATTTTTTAGGAGCTAATCCAGATCAAATTCCAATTTTGAATCTTGCAGGTCCATTAACTGGTTTGTTAATTCAGCCCATCATCGGAGCAATGAGTGATAAAACTTGGCATCCACGTTGGGGACGACGTAAACCTTATTTTTTTATAGGCGCTATGATTTGTAGTTTGGCATTATTACTATATCCATTTAGTAGTTCATTATGGATGGCGGCTGGATTATTGTTATTATTAGATGTTGGAAATAACACAGCTATGGAGCCTTACAGAGCTTTCGTTGCCGATACATTAGATGAAGAACAACAACCTACAGGTTTTCAGGCTCAAAGTTTCTTTACTGGATTTGGACAGTTTTTATCCTATATTTCTCTTTTCCTATTTCCAATAGTTTTTGTAGGATATACAGGGGCTTTACCAAATTGGATTTACGCTTCCTTTTTTCTAGGATCAGTATTATCTATCACTTCTATTTGGTGGAGTATGAAAAAAACACCAGAAATACCACCAACACAAGTAGAATTGGAACAACTTAAAGCTGAGCCATTAAATATATTCTCTCCCTTTATAGATATTTACAAAGCGGTTTTAGAGATGCCTAAAGTAATGTGGCAGTTATTTTTAGTGTATTTATTTCAATGGTATGCGTTAATGTGCTATTGGCAAAATAATGCAAAAAGTATCGCCCTTTCGGTTTGGAATACTACCCCGAAAAATAAAACTCTTTATGAAAATGCAGTTGAATGGAATGGCTTAATTGGAGCTTTTGGATTTATAATAACTTTTTCAGTAGCCTTTTATTTGGCAAAATTGGCTAAAAAACACAGTCCAAAATTAGTCCACTTTGCTTGTTTAATTTTAGCCGGAATTAGCTTTTTAATTTTTCCATCTATCCACAATGAATATGTGTTTTTTGGAGTAATTATTGGATATGGAATTGGTTGGGCAAGTATGATGGGTATTCCGTATTTAATCATCGTTAATAATATACCTAAAGAACGATATGGCGTTTATATGGGGATTATTAACATGATGATTGTAATTCCAATGATATTCCAAAACCTTACTTTTGGATATATCATGAAAAATTTTTTAAATAATGATGCTAGATTAGCTATAGCTTTTGCAGGAGTTTTGTTATTAATTGGTGCATTTTGTACGCTTTTGATAAAATCAAAAAAAGTTACTCAATAGAGCAACTATAACACAAATACAAATTTTAATTATTAGTCTAAATTGGAAAAAACAGTTGACCTTATATGTGCAGGGGAAGTGCTTATAGATTTTATAGGCCATGAAGTAAATACATCAATTAACAGAACCAAAGATTACCACCGTTTTTTAGGAGGTTCGCCAACAAACGTTGCTGTAAACGCCACTCGTTTGGGATTAAAATCGGTTATAGTGGCGACTTGTGGTGAAGATGGCTTGGGCGAATATATCGTGAGAAAGTTAAAAGATAACCATGTTATTACATCGCAGGTTCGAAAATCAGAAACAGAGCCTACTTCGGTAATTTTTGTTTCTAAGTCAACTGGGACACCTGATTTTATTCCGTATAGAGAAGCCGATTACCAAATTTTACCTTCTCAAATTCCGGATGAATTGTTGGAAAGTGCTAAAATTTTTCACACCACTTGTTTTGCATTAAGTAAAAATCCAGCCCGAAATACGATTGTAGAAAGTGCTAAAAAAGCCAAAGCTTTAGGATTACAAACCAGCATTGACATTAACTTTTCGGAACGCATTTGGCCTGACAGAGAAGAAGCCAAACAAGTGTTGCGAGAGTATTTGTCAACCAATCCTTTGGTAAAATTAAGCGAAGACGATTGCTATCGACTTTTTGCCGCTTCAAAAACCGAAGATTATATTTTTGACTATTTTCATGAATTAGGCGCTTCAACGATTTGTTTGACCAAAGGGAAAGACGGCGTTGTTTTGTCCGACAAAGAATTCGGGATGTTTCATCAACAAGCCACTCGAATAGACGATATTAAAGATACAACAGGGGCAGGAGATGCTTTTTGGACAGGTTTTTTGTATGCTCGTTTGTTGGGTAAAGATTTTGAAGAAACGATTACTATTGCCCAAAAATTAGCTGTTTTAAAATTACAAAACGTGGGCAGGCTTCCAGAAGGAATTAATATTCAAGAGTATTTGGGAGCTCACAAATAACTTTTATATCTATGAAAAAAGGTGCCATAAAATTAGCCATGTATTTGAACTACTTTGTTTTTGCAATTTTGCTCAACAGTGTAGGAATTGTGATTCTTAAATCGCAAGCAAATTATGGTGTAGATGAATTGCAAGCTAGTATTTTAGAGGCTTTTAAGGATTTGCCTATTGCGATTGTTTCGTTTTTGTTGGCCTCTTTTTTGCCAAGAATTGGTTATAAAAAAGCTATGCTCATAGGGTTAGCTTTAGTGGCGGTGGCTTGTTTGAGTATGTATTTTGGCAATTCGTTTAATGCCGCTAAAATTTTATTTGCTACAGTAGGAGTTTCTTTTGCTTTGATTAAAGTTTCGGTTTATTCTCTTATTGGAACAGTTACTGAGAATCAGCAAGAGCATAATAGCTTGATGAGCAGTATCGAAGGAGTTTTTATGATTGGAATTGCCTTGGCTTATTTCTTATTTCCCGCTTTCAATTCAAATGACAACCCAGATTCTTGGTTGAATGTGTATTGGTTGTTGGCAGGATTGACAGTGGTTTCGTTTGGATTTTTATTTTTTACCCAATTTGAAGAAACCAAAGATATTACTGGAGTTAATTTAGCCGATGACTTTGCCCAAATGGTTGCTTTGTTAGCTAAATTATTAACCATTGTGTTTGTGATCAGTGCCTTTTTGTTTGTAATGATCGAACAAGGTATTATGTCTTGGTTGCCAACATTCAACAGTAAAGTGCTGCATCTACCTGAAAATATAAGTATTATGATGGCTAGTATTTTGGCGATTAGCCTTGCTGCAGGCCGAATACTTGCGGGTATTATTACTAAAAAAATAAATTGGATTTGGGTACTCAGTTTTTGTATCGTTATGGCGATGCTGGTAGTTGTTTTTGTTTTGCCAAAAACAGTCGGACTGCAAGTACAAGAAATCAATTCCTTAGCCGATATTCCCTTAATCGGATTTGCCTTTCCGTTAGTGGGTCTTTTTATTGCACCAATTTACCCACTATTAAATTCGGTAGTTTTGAGTGCTTTACCAAAAAAACTACATAGCGCAATGACAGGTTTGATTGTTGTTTTTTCTGCTTTAGGAGGAACTTTAGGCTCAAGAATTATTGGGTATTTGTTCAAAAATGAAGGTCCAGAAAATGCGTTTTATTACACGCTAATTCCGATGTTACTCCTACTAGTTTCCTTTTTTATATTAAAAAAATTGACAGCTAAAAATGAAGTTACAGCTTAATATTGACGAAATTCTTCATCAACTGCTTCTTCAGGAAGATTCTGATCGAGACAAACGTATCACGATTGAAGACAAAGGGCCTAAGGCATTTACGCTTATTGCTGAAGGAGAAAAAATAGTAGTTGAAGGAACATATCCGTTGTCTAATCTTTTGCAAGAATTAATCTTAGCAAAAGAAAGCGGGCTTGATTTCATTGAATCCGAAAAGGTTTTTGAGTTGCCTGCCGATAGATTGTCAAGAGTAATTAAGGACTATTTTTGGGATGGTTTGACCAGAACAATGGACGAAGAAGGACTTCAAAATATTCTTACTGATGTCAAATCAAAGTCAGGTACTCCAATTGTTTATGTGCCGTTTACCGATGCGGTAGCTTTTGATTTTTATTCTCAATTGGCACAAAAATACCAATTCCAAGTAGTGCAACTTCCAGAAAAAATCACGCCAGAATATGTAAGCGGAATTAATGATTTTGGAGGAGTTTTGTCGTTGAAATTAGAAGAAAAATCAGGAAAATTAGTTGGAAAACCCTTTGTTGTTCCTGGTGGAAGATTTAATGAAATGTATGGTTGGGATAGTTATTTTGAAAATATCGGACTATTGATTGATGGTAAGTTAGCATTGGCCAAAAGTATGGTTGAAAATTTTGCTTACCAAATTCAGCATTACGGTAAAATTTTGAATGCCAATAGATCCTACTATTTAACCCGAACACAACCTCCGTTTTTTTCTAGTATGGTTATTGAAGTTTTTGAGACAATGCCTGTTAAAGACTTGGAATGGCTTAAAGAAAATATATCGGTGGCTATCCATGAGTATGAAACGGTTTGGATGCAGGCTAATAAAAGATTGATCTCGAATGGATTAAATCGGTATTTAGCAGAAGGAATTGGATTGCCTCCTGAAACCGAAGAAGGCCATTATGATGATATTCTCAAACCTTATGCTGCGGCTTTGCAAATGCCCATTCCAGATTACGAAAGAGGGTATTACCAAAGAAAAATCCAAAATCCAGAATTAGATGCTTATTTTGTTCACGACCGAAGTGTGAGAGAAAGTGGACATGACACGAGTTATCGTTTGGAAGGAATTTGCGCTTCTCTCAATGTAGTGGAGTTGAATGCAATGCTCTATAAGTACGAAACAGATTTTGCTCATAGTGTTGCAACTTATTTTAATAATGAGTTAGAATACAATACTAAAAAATACAACTGCCAATATTGGTTAGATAAGGCTTCATCGCGAAAAGAGTTGATGAATCAGTTGCTTTGGAATGAAGAACAGCATTGTTATTTTGATTATAATATTGAAACAAAGTCACAACATCTGTTTTTATCGGCCACGAGTTTTTTTCCACTTTGGGCAAAAATTGCTTCGCCTGAACAAGCGCAACAAATGGTTGAAAAACAATTACCAAAGTTGATTTTTGCTGGTGGTATTGCGGGCTGTGCTCCTGAAGCTTTGGCACAAATTAGTGATGATCAAATGAAACGTCAATGGGATTTCCCAAATGGTTGGGCTCCTCATCAAATGATTATTTGGCAAGGCTTAGAAAATTATGGGTATCACGATTTGACTCAAGAATTAGTCTATCGTTGGTTGTGGATGATTACCAAAAATGCCTGTGATTATAATGGAACTGTACCAGAAAAGTATGATGTTGAAATTGCTTCACATAAAGTTTTTGCCGAGTATGGCAATCAAGGAACCGATTTTGAGTACATCACAAGAGAAGGTTTTGGTTGGATGAATGCTTCGTTTCAGTTGGGAATGCAGTTATTGAAAGAAGACTTAAAACAGCAATTGAACCAATTAGTACATCCTGAAAATTTATTTTCTAGAAAGAAATAATTCATTTTGTAATTCGAACAAATATTTTTTTAACTTTATAGTTCACTAAAATAATTTGTTATGACTGTAAACCAAATCTTAAGTACTAAAGGTAAAGAAGTATATTCTGTGCTTTCAACCAATACAGTGTTTGAAGCATTGACTATAATGAGTGAAAAAAACATTGGGGCAATACTTGTAATTGAGGATACTCTTTTAAAAGGGATTCTTTCAGAAAGAGATTATGCTCGTAAAATTGTTTTAAAAGACAAGTCATCAAAGGATGCTTTAGTTAAAGAAATTATGGTTAGCGAAGTAATTACGATTAAGCCATCTGATAATTTAGATTATTGTATGGAATTAATGAATACTAAAAAAATCAGGCATCTCCCTGTATTAGAAAACAATATTGTGGTGGGAATCATATCTATTAGTGATGTGGTTAAAGCTATAATTGAAATTCAAAAAGACACGATTAATCATTTGAATTCGTATATAACGCAATAAATAGTTAGAATTAAATTTGAAACAGCTACAGTAATTGGTAGCTGTTTTTTTTGACTACTACTCGAAAATTGAGCTCTTTCCTGCAAAAGAATCTACTTAAATACTCCTTTTTAACTCAAGAGTTCTATCTTTGTCAATCAGAAAAATATAACAAAAATGGATAAAAATAATAAAAAAAGTGAGGCTTTATTATATCATTCAAAACCCCAGCCAGGTAAAATACAAGTACTTCCAACTAAAAAATACGCTACGCAAAGAGATTTGTCTCTAGCTTATTCTCCGGGGGTAGCAGAACCTTGTCTTGAAATTGCAAAAGACGTTAACGACGTTTATAAATATACTACAAAAGGGAATTTAGTAGCTGTAATCTCAAACGGTACTGCTGTTTTGGGATTGGGAGATATTGGTCCAGAAGCTTCTAAACCAGTAATGGAAGGAAAAGGGTTGTTATTTAAAATTTTCGCAGGAATTGATGTATTTGACATTGAGGTAGACACCAAAAATGTGGAAGAATTCATTCAAACGGTTAAAAATATTGCGCCCACTTTTGGAGGAATCAATTTAGAAGATATCAAAGCACCTGAATCGTTTGAGATTGAGCGTCGTTTGGTAGACGAATTGAATATTCCAGTAATGCACGATGACCAACACGGAACTGCTATTATTTCTTCGGCAGCACTTTTGAATGCCTTAGAATTGGCAGGAAAAAAAGCAGAAGACATGAAAATGGTAGTTTCAGGCGCAGGTTCTGCGGCTTTAGCTTGTGCTGATTTGTATATTTTATTAGGAGTTAAATTAGAAAATATATTGATGTTCAATAGCAAAGGATTGTTGACTAAAGACAATCCATCGCTATCGCCTTTGCAACAAAAATATGCTAAAGATTCGGCACAAATGACCTTGGCGGAAGCCTTAGTTGGTGCTGATATTTTCTTAGGATTATCGTCAGGAGATATTATGTCGCCTGAAATGCTATTGACTATGGCAGAAAATCCTATTGTTTTTGCTATGGCAAATCCAACTCCAGAAATCGATTATAATTTAGCTGTAGCTACTCGAAAAGATGTAATCATGGCTACGGGAAGATCTGATTTTCCTAATCAAGTGAATAATGTACTTGGTTTTCCTTATATTTTTAGAGGTGCATTAGATGTTCGCGCTACCAAAATTAACGAGGCAATGAAAATGGCTGCAGTAAGAGCTTTGGCAGCTTTGGCAAAAGAAAATGTGCCCGAACAAGTGAACATTGCTTACGGAGTGACTAAATTGACTTTTGGTAGAGAATACATTATTCCTTCTCCGTTTGATCCAAGATTAATTACGGTGGTAGCACCTGCTGTGGCTAAAGCTGCTATGGATTCAGGAGTAGCGTTAAACCCAATTACTGATTGGAACGAATATGAAGAATCGCTTTTAGAACGTTTAGGCAACGATAATAAAATGGTTCGTTTGATTACCAATAGGGCCAAAAGAGATCCTAAACGTATTGTTTTTGCCGAAGCAGATCATTTGGATGTACTGAAAGCAGCTCAAATTGTATACGAAGAAGGAATTGGTTTCCCTATTTTGTTAGGAGACAAAGAAGTGATTCAAGAACTAAAAGAAGAAATAGGTTTTGTTGCCGATGTTGCAATTATAGATACTAAAATTGCTGAGGAAGAAGATAGACGAAATCGATTTGCAAATGCGTATTGGAAAACAAGACAAAGAAGAGGAATTTCGTTGTTAGACGCTCAAAAATTAATGCGAGAAAGAAACTATTTTGCTGCTATGATGGTGAACGAAGGAGAGGCTGATGCTTTAGTTTCTGGTCATTCAAGAAGTTACCCTTCGGTAGTAAAACCAATGTTGCAGTTAATTGATAAAGCGCCAGGAGTTTCAATTGTGGCTACTACTAATATGATGATGACGGCTCGTGGGCCAATGTTTTTGTCGGATACAGCTATCAATATTAATCCTTCTGCCGATGACTTGGCTAAAATTGCGATTATGACTGCTAATACGGCTCGAATGTTTGGAGTAGAGCCTGTAATTGCCATGGTGTCGTTCTCTAATTTTGGTTCGTCAACCAATGAGGGTGCAGCTAAAGTGAGAGAGGCAGTTGCTTATTTGCATAAAAATCATCCTGATTTGATAGTAGATGGAGAAATTCAAGCTGATTTTGCACTAAATCAAGAGATGTTGGAGAAAAAATTCCCATTTTCTAAATTGGCAGGTAAAAAGGTAAATACCTTAATTTTTCCCAATTTAGAGTCGGCAAATATCACCTATAAATTATTGAAAGAATTGAATAATGTAGAGTCAATTGGGCCAATTATGTTAGGAATGGGTAAGCCAGTTCACATCTTTCAATTAGGAGCAAGTGTCGAAGAAATGGTTAACATGGCTGCTATTGCAGTAATTGATGCTCAAGAAAAAGAGAAAAATAATTAAAATACGATAAGTAATTTATCCCCTACATAATTATGATAGCACATATTCAAGGAAAATTAGTTGAGAAAACACCCACCGAAGTCGTGATTGATTGTGGTGGTGTTGGGTACAAAATTAATATTTCGTTACACACCTATTCTTTGCTTCCCAATTCAGACCAAATTAAATTATTTACGTATCTTCAAGTAAAAGAAGATGCGCATACTTTATTTGGATTTTTCGAAAAATCAGAAAGAGAGATTTTTAAAATGCTTTTGTCTGTTTCTGGAATTGGAGCTAGTATCGCTAGAACGATGCTTTCGTCATTAGAGCCCAAACAAATAATTCAAGCAATAGCTTCAGGAGATGTAGGTACCGTCCAATCCATAAAAGGTATTGGAAACAAAACCGCTCAAAGAGTCATTCTAGATTTAAAGGAAAAAGTCATTAAATTATACGATTTAGATGAAGTTTCAATGGTGCAGAACAATACAAATCGAGATGAAGCGTTATCTGCTTTGGAGGTATTAGGTTTTGTTCGCAAAACTTCGGAAAAAGTAATTGAAAAAATTATCAAAGAAGATCCAGATGCTTCTGTAGAATCGATTATTAAAAAAGCATTAAAGAGTTTGTAATTGCATAAAGAAACAGTGAATTTATGAATAAAATTTGTCAGCTATTGCTAATTTTATTTTCTACTTATGTAGTTCAAGCTCAAGTTGCACCTGCTGCTCAAGATACTATTCCTAAAGGATTTTCTTTTGGTAAAATTGCTATTAAAAATCCTAAAAGTGTACTCTCGGGATATACCTATGATCCTGTTACCGATAGGTATGTGTATACCAATACGGTAGATGGGTTTACCATAGATTACCCTATAATTTTGACTCCGAAAGAATACGAGAATTTGGTTTTGAAAGAATCAATGCGTAATTATTTCAGAAAAAAATCGGATGCTGTAGACGGCAAAAAACAAGGCGCTGACGCAGCAAAAAAGGATTTGTTACCTAAATATTACGTTAAATCAGGTTTGTTTGAAACTATTTTTGGAGGGAATACCATCGATGTAAAACCTACGGGTTCTGTTGAGATGGATTTAGGGATGCGGTATACTAAACAAGACAACCCTTCTTTTTCGCTAAGAAATCGTTCTACAACTACTTTTGATTTTAATCAAAGGATAAGTTTGGGATTGACAGGTAAGGTCGGAAAACGCCTGAGTGTTAATGCCAATTATGATACACAGTCTACGTTTTCTTTTCAAAATTTAATTAAGATTGCTTACGACCCTACTTATAGTGCTAGTGATGATGCTATCATACAAAATATTGAGGTAGGTAACGTAAGTATGCCATTAAACAGTACCTTAATTCGTGGTGCACAGAGTTTATTTGGAGTGAAAACAAAATTACAATTCGGAAAGACAACCGTTACAGGAGTTTTTTCTGAACAAAAGTCTAAGACAAAAAGCGTCGTTGCTGAAGGTGGAGGAACGGTTCAGAATTTTGATATTTTTGCTTTGGATTATGATAGTGACAGACACTTTTTTTTATCCCAATATTTTAGAAGTAGGTATGATGCAGCCCTTAAAAATTATCCATTCATAGAAAGTAGAGTTCAAATTACTAGATTGGAAATTTGGGTAACCAATAGACAAAATAGAATCACAACTACTAATAATAATATTAGAAATATTATTGCAATTCAGGATTTGGGAGAGAGTCAATTGACAGGATTGCCGGACAGTGAGGTTGTTGTTTTGAATCCTGCCACAGGAATTTTTAATCAACCGGCTGATTCTCCTTCAGATAATACCAATAATGATTATGATCCAGATCAAATAAAATTAGGTACAGGATTATTGAATAGTAATATCCGTGAAATGGCTTCTGCTAGTTCTGGATTTAATATCTCAGTGAGTGAAGGACAAGACTATTCTAAATTGGAAAATGCCAGAAAGTTAAATCCAAACGAATATACTTTTCATCCACAATTAGGATACATTTCATTACAACAAAAATTAGCTAACGATGAGGTATTGGCGGTAGCGTATCAATATACTATCGGAGATAAAGTATATCAGGTTGGTGAGTTTGGTAATGATGGAGTAGATGCTACTGTGGTAACAGGAAATACGCCTTCTACTCAGGCGGTAATTACTCAGAGCTTAATTCTAAAGATGCTTAAAAGTAATTTGACGAATGTTAAAAATCCTGTTTGGAATTTGATGATGAAAAATATTTATCAAATACCGGGAGGTTATCAATTAAAGAAAGAGGATTTTAGATTTAATATTCTGTATACCGATCCTTCTCCTTTAAATTATATTACCCCAGTATTAGGAACTCCCTTTCCTGTGAATCCAATCCCAGAAAATAAAGTGGCAGAAACTCCTTTGTTAAAAGTTTTCAATTTGGATAAATTGAATTATAATAATGATCCGCAAGTAGGAGGAGATGGTTTTTTTGATTTTATGCCTGGGTTGACAATTGATGCTCAAAACGGTCGAATTATTTTTACGGTGAAAGAACCTTTTGGAGAATTACTTTTTTCGAAATTATCCAATATAGGCTCGGGAGAAAAGTACAGTGATGTCGATACCTATAACTCGAATCAAAAAAAATATGTTTTCAGGAATATGTATCGAAATACACAATCTGGAGCATTACAAGAGAGTGAGAAAAACAAATTCTTACTGAGAGGAAAGTACAAATCTTCTACAGGTGACGGAATACCAATAGGTGCATTTAACGTTCCTCAAGGTTCTGTGCGAGTATCAGCCGCCGGAAGAGTTTTAGTAGAAGGAATTGATTATAGTGTAAATTACCAATTAGGTCGAGTACAAATTTTAGACCCATCCTTACAAGCCTCTAATACTCCAATAGAAGTATCGTTAGAAAATAATTCCATTTTTGGTCAACAGACTAGACGTTTTATGGGAGTGAATGTAGAACACAAAATTTCTGATAAGTTTCTGGTTGGTGCTACATTTTTAAAAATGACTGAAAAGCCATTTACGCAAAAATCAAGTTTTGGTCAAGAGTCTGTGAATAATACTATTTTTGGGTTCAATACCGCTTTCTCTTCTGAAGTTCCTTTTTTAACACGATTGGCTAATAAATTGCCGCATATAGATACCGATGTTCCTTCAAATATTTCAGTAAAAGGAGAAATAGCATTTTTGAAACCAGACACTCCAAAAGCAGATCAGTTTCAAGGAGAGTCAACTATTTATGTTGATGATTTTGAAGGGTCACAATCGACAATTGATATGCGTTCTCCCTATGCATGGAGCTTAGCTTCTACACCAGTTAATGATACTGAAAGCCTATACAATTTTAATGAAAGCACTAATAATTTGACTTACGGATTTAAAAGAGCTAAACTAGCTTGGTATTCTATTGATCCCGTTTTTTATACTCAAAGACCATCGGGAGTTTCAACCGAAGATGTATCTTTAAATTCTACTAGAAGAATATTTAGTAAAGAGCTTTACCCATTAACTGATATTGCTCAGGGACAATCTCAGGTTGTGAATACATTAGATTTAAGTTATTACCCTTCAGAGCGAGGCCCTTATAATAATAATCCTTCAACTTCGTTAAATCCAAGGGATAATTTCGGAGGAATTATGCGCGCTATCAATGCAACTAATTTTGAACAAGGAAACGTAGAATATATTCAGTTCTGGGTTTTAGACCCTTATGTGGGTCAGGGAGCTTCATCCCCTTCAAACATAGGGAAAGTGTATTTCAACTTAGGCGAAATTTCAGAAGATGTCTTGAAAGATGGAAGGAAGCAATATGAAAATGGACTAGGCCCGAATCAAATTTTGGCTAATCCAAGACCGATATGGGGAAATGTACCTGCATCCCAATCATTAATTTATACATTTGATACTAATGCTGATAATAGAACTAATCAGGATATTGGATTAGATGGATTAAAAAATGACGACGAGGCTTCGACCTATTCTAATTTCACTACTGAAACAGATCCAGCAGCAGATGATTATACTTTTTATTTGAATGCCACTGGAGATGTTCTTAATAGGTATAAAAATTATAATGGAACTGATGGAAATTCAGCCGTTTCAATTGATACACCTAACAGAGGTTCGACTACATTTCCAGATGTTGAAGATATCAACAGAGATAATACTATGAATACCATCAATGCGTATTATGAATATAGTATTGATATGATGCCCAACATGAATGTAGGGCAAAATTATGTTACGGACATTAGGAATACACAGGTAGAATTGCCTAATGGTTCTTCAACCGAAGCACGTTGGATTCAATTTAAGATTCCGGTTTCTCAACCTCAAAATACCATTGGAAATATTTCTGATTTTCGTTCGATTCGTTTCATGAGACTATTTATGACAGGATTTAATAATCCTGTAGTACTCCGTTTTGGAGCTTTAGATTTGGTTCGTGGTGAATGGAGAAGATATACAAATACATTAGATGTTAGAGATACCAATGTGGATGATGATAGAACGGATTTAGATGTTTTAGCAGTGAATGTTCAACAAAATAATGAACGATGTCCAATTAATTACGTTACACCTCCAGGAGTAGTTAGAGAACAATTGTATAATAACAATACCGTTATTAATCAGGATGAGCAATCACTTTCATTACGAGTTGCTGGCGATGGTTTAGAAACAGGCGATGCAAGGGCTGTATTCAAAAATGTAAGCGTAGATATGCGTCAGTTTAACAAACTGAAAATGTTTTTACATGCAGAATCGTTGCCCAATGAAATTGCTATCAGAGACAATCAGATGATTGGATTTATTCGTTTTGGAAATGATTTTACGCAAAATTTTTATCAAATCGAGATTCCATTAAAAGTAACTTTACCCTCATCATCGGCTAACTCTGATTGTTCTCCGTTAAGCCCAGAAGTAGTTTGGCCAGAAGAAAATCAAATAGATTTGGCTTTGGAACTGTTGACCAAATTAAAAATTCAATCGATGAGTATCGATCCTATAACGCTGCCGCAAGATGGAATTTACTATCAGAATGAAGATGAATTAGATCCGAAATTAACCAACAAACCCAACAAACTTCGATTGGGAATTAAAGGGAATCCAAATTTTGGTTTAGTTCGAACATTGATGGCAGGGGTAAAAAGCAACGAAACATCGAGACGAATTAAAGGTGAAGTCTGGTTCAACGAACTTCGGCTAGCCGATATGGATAATAAAGGAGGTATGGCAGCGATATTGAATGTAGATTCCAATATGGCCGACTTTGCAACGGTGTCGGCTTCCGGAAAGAAAAGCACTATTGGTTTTGGAACTTTAGAGCAGGGTCCAAACGAAAGAAGTCGAGAAGATATTCAGCAATATAACATTGTTACTAACTTAAATTTAGGGAAATTGTTTCCCAAAAACTGGGGTGTTAACTTGCCATTCAATTATGGCGTAGGAGAAGAAATAATCACTCCAGAGTACGATCCGTTTAATCAAGATATTAGATTGAATCAACTATTGGATAACACAACTGATGCTGCCCGAAAAGCTAATATTCGCAATCGTGCTATTGATTACACCAAACGAACTAGTATTAATTTTATAGGGGTTCGTAAAGAAAAGAATCCGGAAAAAAAAGGACATATTTATGATGTAGAAAATTTTACTTTTTCTCAGTCAATTAACGAAGTACAACGCCATGATTTTGAAATTGAGGATTACTCGGATCAACAAGTAAGTTCTTCAGTAGATTTTGCTTACACTTTCAATTCAAAACCAATTGAACCTTTCAAAAAAGCCAATTTCATGAAGAAAAGTAATTATTGGAAATTACTTCAGGATTTTAATTTTAATTTTTTACCTGCTAATGTTTCCTTTAATACTGATATAGTTAGACAATACAACCGTCAGCAATTTAGGCAAGTAGATGGTGTTGAAGGGATAGGTTTAGATGCGCTCTATAGAAGGAATTATGCGTTCAATTATCAGTACGGTTTTAATTATAATTTATCGAAGTCGTTAAAGTTAAATTATGCGGCATCTTCTGGAAATATTGTAAAGAGTTATTTGAATTCAGACAATACTTCAAAAGAAGGTTGGACAGTTTGGGATGATTATTGGAATATTGGGACTCCGAATCAACATCAACAACAAGTTGTACTAAACTATGAACTTCCAATAAATAAGATACCTCTATTCAGCTTTATAAAGGCTACTTATTCCTATACCGCAGATTATAGTTGGCAACGCGCATCAGAGGCGTTATCAAGAATTGAAATAGAAGGTGCGTCTTATAATTTAGGGAATACTATTCAGAATGCTAATTCTAACAATCTGAATGCCACTTTTAATATGGAAACTTTATATAAATATTTAGGGTTGACCAAGTCAAATGTGGCAATTAATTTGAGACCGAGAATTACGACGCCACCTAAACCAGGAGAAAAAATCGCTAAAACTAACGAGCGACAAAAACAATCAAATCCATTGGTAGACGGCTTAATTGGTGTTCTGACGAGTCTGAAAAATGTTCAAATGAATTACACCTATAATAGTGGGACAGTACTTCCAGGCTATACTCCGGGGATAGGTTTTTTAGGAACTTCTAAGCCTACACTAGGATTCATTTTTGGAAGTCAAGATGATGTAAGATATGAAGCGGCGAAACAAGGATGGTTAACTAATTATCCTAATTTCAATCAGAACTTTACTCAGGTACAAAATAAAATTTTCAAAGCATCAGCTAATGTTGATTTACTTCCAGATTTAAAAATTGATTTAACGTTAGACCGATCGTATTCTGAAAATTTTTCAGAACAATACGATGTAGCTAATGGAACTTATAATGCAAGATCGCCGTATAGTTCGGGTATATTCTCTATTTCAACAGTTTTAGTTAAGACAGCTTTTTCATCTAGTGATGCCAATTCTTCAGCAGCTTTTGATGACTTTAGAGAGAACCGACTAGTTGTAGCCAATCGACTAGCGCTTCAACGTGGAATTGACATAACAAACCCCTCTAATATTGATTCAGAAGGTTTTCCTTTAGGTTTTGGCAAAAATAATCAAGCCGTTTTATTACCGGCTTTTCTGGCGGCTTATTCGGGCTCAAATGTAAATGATGCTTCTTTGGGAATTTTTAAAAGTTTGCCCTTACCTAACTGGTCGTTACGATACAACGGATTTATGCGATATGAATTTTTCAAGAAAAATTTCAAACGCGTTTCGCTTCAACATAATTATAGAGCTTCTTATACTATAAATGCCTTTCGATCCAATTTCGAATATGATAAAAACCCAAATGGAGTCGATAAAAATGGGAATTTATTTAATTCGACCATTATGTCTAATGTAAATTTGGTGGAGCAATTCAGTCCGTTAGTGCGAATGGATTTTGAATTGAAAAATTCGTTAAAAGTATTAACAGAGATCAAAAAAGATAGAGCATTATCGATGAGTTTTGACAATAATTTATTGACAGAGGTGAAAGGAATAGAATATGTTATTGGTTTAGGGTATCGATTTAAGGATGTGATATTCTCTTCGCGATTAGCAGATAATCCTACAGGAATTATAAAAAGTGATATTAATTTGAAAGCTGATTTATCGTTAAGAGATAATCAAACTATTGTAAGGTATTTGGATTATAATAAAAATCAATTGGCAGCAGGGCAAAATATTTGGTCATTAAAAGTGACCGCAGATTATTCGTTGAGTAAAAACTTAACGGCTATTTTCTATTATGATCATTCTTTTTCTAAGGCTGTTGTTTCAACGACTTTTCCGTTGACTAATATTCGATCTGGATTTACAATTCGATATAATTTTGGAAATTAATTTTTAATTCTAATTTAAATTTCGAATGAAGATAGTACCTTTGCCCTCTGAAATTGAATAATTAATTTATTATATATATTATGAATATACCTGCAAATTTAAAGTACACAAAAGATCACGAATGGGTAAGCATTGATGGAGATGTTGCTACAGTTGGAATTACTGATTTCGCTCAAAAAGAATTGGGAGACATCGTTTATGTTGAGGTAGAAACTTTGGATCAAACGTTAGCAAAAGATGAGGTTTTTGGAACAGTAGAAGCAGTTAAGACAGTTTCTGATTTGTTTTTGCCTTTATCAGGAGAAATTATTGAATTTAATGAAGAATTAGAAAGTACTCCAGAAAGCGTTAACTCTGATCCTTATGGAGCAGGTTGGATGATTAAAGTAAAAGTATCTGATTTAGGAGAATTGGATTTGTTACTTTCAAGTGAATCATATAAAGATTTGATTGGTGCTTAAAAATTTGTTTTTTTGGATTGCATTATGTTGGACAGGAGTGGTAGGCTTTTTTTGTTTGACTCCTTCCAATGATATTCCAATAGTTAACATTCCAAATTTAGATAAATTAGTTCACGCTTTTTTTTATTTTGTTTTTACGATACTTTGGTTTTTGTTTTTCAAAAATCAGGTTAAAAAAAAGAATCAACTCAAGCTTCTTGTAGTTGCTGCTTTATTTTCAATAGTATTTGGAATAGGAATTGAAATTTTGCAAGACAAATTGACTACAACAAGAAGTGGAGATTTTTTTGATGTTTTGGCTAATCTTATGGGTACAACTATAGCATTTGTCTTGGTGCTTTTTGCTAAAAGAATAAGAAAAAAATCCATTAAAGAATAAAAATACAAATCCCACTTCGGTGGGATTTTTTATGCCTTGATAAGTTATGAGATTACAACCCACTTCCATCATATCGTTTGCGCTCTTCTTGATTACTTTGGCGGTCAATATATCCATGCCACTTTTTAGACCTTATGCTGAGGTGGCCGGATTCAATAACGGTCAGACAGCTTTGGCTTTGGCAACTTATATTTTAGGTATGTTACCTTGTTATGTTTTTTTAGGAGGTATTTCAGATAGAATTGGAAGAAAGCCAGTTTTGCTTTTCAGTTTGTTTTTAGCTTTAGCTTCGAATCTTACGATAACCGTATTTCCAACTGTTTATGCTTTGATTTTTGCTCGATTCTTTCAAGGAGTAGCTTTGGCATTAAGTATGGGAACGGGTACGGCTTATATTTCAGAAATTGTTTATCAAAATGCTAGTACTTCTGTCCGTGCGGCTAATGCTACTTCTATGGCAACAGCAATTGGCTTTAGTGGAGGAGCTTTTATGACAAGTATAGCTTTGTTAATCCATTTTACCTATTTGCCTATCACTTATTTTGTTGCTATTGCAATTACAATTATAGGAATTCTATTGGCTTTTTCTCTTCCTAAGTTACCGCCAATAGGAGGTAATTTGGTTCGATTGCCTTATTTTCCTAAGGGATCATTTCCAGTTAATTTGTCAATAGCCATTTGTTGGGCCACAACAGGAGTGGTTATTGCAATTATTCCCACTCAATTGGCTACATTCCATTTGACAGCTTATACGGGATTTTGTTTGGTTCTAATTAATTGGACGGGTGGTTTTATGCAGCCGTTTATTCGAAAAAGATTTCAACCCAAGACAAGTCTTAAATTAGGTTTTGCAATCATTCCTTTTGGTTTTGGTTTAGTGATTTTAGGTTCGTATTTCGGAGTATTGCCAGTTGTGCTATTGGGTACCGCTTTTATTGGTTTGGCAGCTTACGGGTTTAGTTACCAAGGAGGGTTAGCTATAATTGCTGATTTAGGAGGTGGCCAAAAAGCGCGCACTGTTTCGGGTTACATGTTTTTTGGGTATGTTGGTTTTGGGATTCCTGCTGTAATATTAGGATTTTTAGCTGATGCTGTCGGAATTGTGACTTCATTATTGGTTTTTGAAATTATAATTCTGCTTTTAAGCTTGTATTTGTTTCTTATTTTTGATAAAGGAGAAAATTAATTTTTCTGTTTTTTATTTGTCAAAAAATCTAAAATTCAGGTTCCACATTCTGTAATCTTATTTGTATCTTCGCGCCAGTTTATACCAAATACATTGAGTACAATTTCTCTTAAATCCATTTATATCGATTTTAAAGCAATCACTAAAGCTGGTTTGGCCATTAGCGTGGTATTTTCATCTATTGCGGGCTTCGTGTTGGGCGAAACCGATTTTAATTCTTTTCATTGGATTGTATTGCTGAAATTAGCCATTGGCGGGTATTGTATGGTGGGTGCTTCTAATGCTTTTAATCAAGTAATTGAAAAAGATTTAGATGCATTGATGGATCGAACTAAAAACAGGCCCATTCCTGCTGGGAGAATGCAATCTAATGTTGCTTTGGTAATTGCAAGTTTGTTAACGATAATCGGGATCTTTTTGTTGTATACAATCAATCCCAAAACTGCCATGTTTGGTGCGATTTCTATTTTTTTATACACAAGTGTTTATACACCATTAAAAACAGTTACATCTTTATCGGTATTTGTAGGCGCTTTTCCGGGTGCTATTCCGTTTATGTTAGGTTGGGTTGCAGCAACAGGTAATTTTGGGATTGAAGCAGGAACCTTATTTTTAATTCAGTTTTTTTGGCAATTCCCACACTTTTGGGCAATTGGGTGGTTTTTATACGAAGATTATGAAAAAGCGGGTTTCTTTATGTTGCCAACAGGGAAAAAAGATAAAGGAACGGCATTGCAAATCATATTATATACGATTTGGTTGATAATTGCTTCACTTTTGCCCGTTTTAGGATATACGGGGCAATTATACATAACGCCAATTGCAGCAGTTGTTGTATTTTTACTTGGACTTTGGATGTTATTTTACGCAATTCGATTGTACCAGTTAAGAACCGCAAAAGCAGCAAGGACTTTAATGTTAGTAAGTGTTTCGTATATAACACTATTACAATTAGTTTATATATTTGACAAATTTTTAAGATAGCTATGGATAAGACAAAGATTCAAGACGAAGAAAAAGTTAGAAAATCAAGATCAGCTAAGTTGATTTTGTTGTTTACAATGGTAAGCATGACCATGATGTTTGCGGGTCTTACAAGTGCTTTTGTTGTAAGTAAATCGAGAGCTGATTGGTTGAAAGATTTTCAATTGCCATCTGCTTTTTACATTAGCACAATTGCGATTATAGGATGTAGTGTAACATTTCATTTGTCCAAAAAAGCAATACAAAGAGATGAGCGCTCTAAGACTACAGCATTTCTTTTGACTACATTAGCATTAGGAATTCTATTTGTTATTTTGCAGTTTGTAGGTTTTGGACAGATTGTTTCAGAAGGATATTATTTTACGGGTCAAGCGAGTTCTATTACAACTACCTTTCTTTATATTGTTACGTTAATGCACTTGTTGCACTTGGCGGGAGGGATAATTTCACTTTTAATTATAATTTATAATCATTTTAAACAAAAATACAATTCAACACAAACTCTTGGAATTGAACTAGGTGCGATGTATTGGCACTTTTTAGATATTCTTTGGGTATATTTATTTTTATTTTTATTTTTCTTTAAATAATAAAAAAACGTAAATTTGGGAACTTTTTAACGAATTACTTTTTATGGGAGCGACAGTTACTACTGCAAATAGTGAAGAAAAAACTTGGGGAGGCGGAAATGAGCCAATGGGAGCAAGTTATGGTAAATTAATGATGTGGTTTTTTATCGTATCAGATGCCTTAACATTCTCTGGATTTCTAGCAGCTTATGGTTTTTCTAGATTTAAATTTATTGAAACTTGGCCTTTGGCTGATGAAGTGTTTACCCACTTTCCTTTTTTACATGGAGTATCTGCTCCAATGTATTATGTGGCATTAATGACATTTATATTAATTTTTTCTTCTGTAACAATGGTTTTGGCTGTTGATGCGGGTCATCAATTAAACAAGAAGAAAGTAACTATTTATATGTTTTTAACCATCATTGGAGGTTTGATTTTCGTTGGTTCTCAAGCTTGGGAATGGAAAAACTTCATTAAAGGAGAATATGGTGCTGTTGAAACAAAAGGAGGTAGTTTACTTCAATTTGTAGACAAAGAAGGACATAGAGTAGCTTTGGCTGATTTTGCTGCAACTTTACCTGAAGAAAGGGAACAACTGGAGAGAAAGAAAGCAACTTGGTTCATGACTGAACCAACATTGCCAACCTACTCTGTAGCAGAAGTTCAAGCAGGTTTTGAAGCACATCCTGATTTATTAATCAGAACTGAAACAATCACTAAAGAAAAGAAAAAAACAGTTTTATCAAGAGAAGAATCTGTGGCTAGATTGAAAGATGCTGCAGTTGTTGTCGAAGGAGCCAATTTAATTAGAAATGAATACGGTAATAAATTATTCGCTGATTTCTTTTTCTTCATTACAGGATTTCATGGTTTTCACGTTTTTTCTGGAGTAATCATTAATATTATTATCTTTTTTAATGTTCTTTTAGGAACGTATGAAAAGAGAAAAAGCTACGAAATGGTAGAAAAAGTAGGGTTATACTGGCACTTTGTAGATTTAGTTTGGGTATTTGTATTTACAGTATTCTATCTTGTTTAATTTTCAATAAAAGTAATTATCATGTCACACGATCACGTATCAAATACTAGCAGAATCTGGAAAGTTTTCGGAATTTTATCTGCAGTAACAATTATAGAAGTTATTTTAGGTATTGTTAAGCCAGAATCGCTTCACATGACAAATTTTTTAGGGATGAATTTGTTGAACTGGATATTTTATGCATTAACAATTTTTAAAGCATATTATATTGTATGGGCTTTTATGCATATTGAGGGAGAAAAAACTTCATTGAGAAATGCAGTAGTTTATCCAGTGGTATTTTTAGTGCTATATATTCTTTTTATTCTATTAACCGAAGGAGATTATGTTTTTGAGGTTTTTAAAAATTCTACAATTAAATGGAATTTTTAACACGATATTAATTCAAAAAAAAGGTACGCATTGCGTACCTTTTTTTATTTTTGTACTTTATAAATAGTATCTATCTACCGATGAAAAAAAATATTGTTCTTTTTACTCTTTTTGTTTTGCCTATTGTGGCCTATTTGTTTTTTGCGTCAGGGGTAAATAGTTATACTAAATTGCCAGTTATAACGCCTAAAACAGCTGACTTTGGCAATTGGAAATCTATCAGTGAAAATCAAGTGAGTTTGAATGGTAAAGTGACGGTGTTAGGTTTTGGAGGAGCTGAATTATTGAAAAATAGAGGTAATCTTTTTAATTTGAATCAGAAAGTTTATCAAAGATATCATGGATTTAAAGATCTACAGTTTGTTTATCTTTGTCCTTTTGGTACTGAAAACGATGCAGAAAGAATTCTTAAAGCATTAGGGACATTTACAGAAATGTCTCAATGGCAATTTGTTTTTGCATCTCCTATGGAAATTTCTAAGTATCATAAACAATTGCATTTGGTTGGTAAATTAGATTCTAATTTTGGGACATCAATGATTTATATTCTGGATAAAGAGCGAAATCTTAGAGGAAGAAAAGAAAATAAAGAATATAAAGAAGGGTATGACACTTTTCATCCTTCAGAATTAAGTAATGAAATGTTAGATGATTTTAAAGTGATTTTGTATGAATATCGTGCGGCCTTAAAGAAGAATCATAATGCTTCCAGAAAAATTTAAAAACGAAAGCAATGAAAAATAAATCATACATCGGAATTTCATTTATAATTTTGGTTTTTGGAATTTTGGTAATTCCTAAAATTATAGATCGAATTCAAAATGGAAATGTAGTAAAAGGCGATCGTTTGGATAAAGTGGAAGCAGGATCTTCGCAAGAAGAAAGTTTAGTTACAATTGGGCCAGCGCCTAAATTTGAATTAATAAATCAGGATAACAAAAAGGTTACCAATGCTACCTATAAAGGAAAAGTGTATTTGATCGAGTTCTTTTTTACAAGTTGCCCGACAATCTGTCCAAAGATGAATCAAAGTATGTTGGTTATTGAAAAACAATTTTTTGGTAATCCAAACTTTGGTATCGCTTCGATTAGTATTGATCCAGAACATGATTCGCCAAAAGTATTGAAAGAACATGCGGAGTTGTTAGGTGCAACTTCGTCGAATTGGCATTTTCTTACTGGTGACAAAACTTATATTTTTGAATTAGCCAATAAAGGATTTAATTTGTATGCAGGTGAAAATAGTAAAGTAAATGGTGGATTTGAACATTCAGGATTATTTGCTTTGATTGATAAAAACGGAACTATTCGTTGTAGAAAAGATAAATTTGGAAATCCTATTCTATATTATGACGGCTTAGATCCTGAAGGAGTAAAAGATATTCAAGAAGATATTAAACTATTATTAAAAGAATAAAAATGAAAGATAATTCAACAGTAGACCAAAAGTATAACAAACTCATCGTGTTTGTATCTGTATTGATACCTGTGGTAGTTGCAATTTTATTTAATGTGAAACTAAATGATTTAGGCTATAACGTTGAGCCTCTTTCGTTCCTGCCTCCAATTTATGCAACAATTAACGGAATTACAGCTGTGGTTTTAGTTAGTGCTGTATTGGCAATTAAAAAAGGGAATAGAAAATTACACGAACGATTAATGACTGTGGCGATAGCTCTATCGTTAGCTTTTTTAGTAATGTATGTGGCGTATCACATGACATCTGATTCAACCAAGTTTGGAGGAGAAGGAATTATTCGATGGGTTTATTTCGTTTTGTTAATATCGCATATTCTTTTGTCAATTGCAGTAATACCTTTAGTATTAATTACCTATGTACGTGCTTTAGCAGCCAAATTTGATCAACACAAAAAAATAGCTAAAATCACTTTTCCTATTTGGTTATATGTTGCTATAACAGGTGTTATTGTGTACATAATGATCGCTCCTTACTATGTTCAATAAAACAATATCATTAAAGATTAGAAAAGGAAGTATTGTCAATGTTCTTTTCATTTCTATACTTTTTTCAGGTTTATCTTTAACCGCAAATGCGCAATGCGCGATGTGTAGAGCCGCTCTAACTAGCGAAGGAAATAAAACTAAAGCCGAAGCTGTAAATGATGGAATTGTGTATTTAATGGTGATTCCGTACTTATTGGTAGGAGGGATTGGATATGCGATTTACAGAATGAAGAAGAAATAATTTATCTTAATCCATCAACGGTGATATTCACTACGCCGTTTATGGTCAAAAAAGCAATAATGGCTTGATTGGTCAATTGTATTTTTTTGAATTGTATATCTTCAATTTTACCATTGACAAAAACGCCTGGTATAGGCGAGTAATTTTTTAAATAGGTCATCATACTTTTTTTACCTTCCTCTAAATTAGTTTGAATAGAATAGTGGCAATTGGCCTGAATTTTATTTAGAATATAGCCTTGTGCTAGCCAATTGGCGGTTTGGAGTAATTTGTTTTTAGTATCCAAAGCATAATCTATTTGGTTAAAATATATTTCCTTAGTAGTTTCATTGTATTGAGGTAAGCCGGTCAGGTAAATCGTTCCATTGATACTTCCAAGAACATCTAAAGCAATCACCATTTTGTTGTTTTTATGCCAAATGCTAGCATTTTGGACTTTAATTTTCTTTTTGCCTGAACCAAATTCTTGCCCCGAAAAATTCTTAGTTATTATTTTTGAAGCATCATCATAATTAGAAATAGCTGTGATATTGGCTGTAATTTTATTCGGAATTTTGGTCGCAGGTTTTAAAACAATAGCGTTTGCGTTGAATTTTGTTTCAGGTTTCTTACCCATTAGTGTTTCCATAGTGCATTTAATTCCCATATCCAATTGAATAGTCTGGCCTTTTAGTTTAGCATTAGTGTTATAAATTTCGATAGGGGTAACTCGAAGCCAACTTTCATATTGTGCACTCATTTGAAAGGGTGCACTTATTTTTTCCAAAGCATTTAAGACATTGGGCTTAAAGTCCATTGATTTGGCTATCGATTCATCTATTTTATGTTCTATTTTCGATTTGAAAAGTGTTGTGCTGGAATTGATCAAAAAAGTGATGGGAACATTTTTTCCAAAAAGAACCATAGTAGGACTCTCGTTCCAATTTAACGATTCTAATTTGGTTTTGGTGTTCAATTTCCAATTCACCAGATTCACTTCGCTTACTAACATAATTACGCCATTGAGATTGAACTCTTTAATAGTGTATAAGTCAACTCCCAGTTTTTTTGTTCCTACACGGTATTTTACATTGGCTTTTAACGGGAGTATGGTTTTAATTTTTCCATCTGCATCTTTGGAACTGTTCTCAATCGTTATTGGTGAAAGTTTCCAAATCTTTATTTCAATATTATCATCTTCAATAGTATTGTCTTCGTAGATCAACCCATTTAGAAGATTATTGGTTTTATTTTCAATGTCTTTTAACTGTATAGTGATGGGCAAATTGATAAAAGAAGGACTGTTTTCATAAACTAATGGGACAGCATCGTCAGGCTCAGGCTTGAAGGTGTTTATTTTTGATGGAGAGGAACAGTTAGCTGCTAAAAGAAGAAAACTGAATGAAAGAACAAAAATGCGGATACGTTGCATTGGATTTGAATTTATCTAGCAAAATTACTAAAAGAATTATATTTTTAGGTGTAATTGTAACAAATGCGAAGTTCTGATGTCTAATAGTTTTTAGTTTCTAAAATAATTACAGCTTCGGCTTTAATTCTTAAATAGAAAACTTAAATTTGTGTAGTATCTTTACAGAACATTCATTCAAAGTATATGAAAAAAAATAGTTATTTCAGTTTGATTGTAATCCTGTTTTTTGGATTGTCAACTCAGGCACAATCTAAAAAATGGACCTTAGAAGAGTGCGTAAAATACGCTTTGGAAAATAACATTTCAATTAAACAATCTGAGCTAGATACTCAAACGGCTACAATTGATAAAAGGGGTGCCTTGGGGAATTTTCTTCCTTCTATTAATGCAACTTCTAATCATTCGTGGAATATAGGTTTGAATCAGGATATTACAACGGGTCTTTTACGAAATCAAACTACTCAATTTACTTCAGTTGGAGCTAATGTGGGAATTGATATTTACAAGGGATTGCAAAACCAAAACAATTTGCGAAAAGCTAATTTAGCTCTAATTGCTTCAAAATATCAATTGCTGAAAATGCAAGAAGACATCGCATTGAATGTGGCCAATGCTTTTTTACAAGTGCTTTTTAATAAAGAAAACTTAAAAGTGCAACAAGAGCAATTGTCTGTCAATGAGAAACAATTAAATCGCTCTACAGAATTAGTAAATGCTGGATCAATCCCAAAAGGCGATGTTTTAGACATTAAAGCTAATTTAGCTTTAAATCGTCAGAATGTAGTTGCTGCAGAAAACACGTTGTTGATTTCTAAATTGAGTTTAGCTCAATTACTTCAATTAAAAGATTTTGAAAGTTTTGATGTTATCGATGTAACTTCTATGAATGAGGGTGTTGCTATTTTGTCTCAAACACCGTCTGCAATATTAGACAAAGCAAAAGAAACTAGAACAGCTCTTAAAATTGCTCAAACTAATTTAGAAATTGCTCAAAAAAATCTAGCAATTGCTAAAGGAGCTTTTCAGCCTACTATACAAGGGTTTTACGGATTCAATACTAGAATCTCATACGCTGATGTAGCTACTATTTCAGGGAATTCTATTATTACAAAACCATCAAATCCATTTTGGACCCAGTTCAGTGATAATAAAGGGCAATCCTTTGGAGCTCAGCTATCAATCCCTATTTTTAATGGTTTTTCAGCTAAAAATAATGTGGAGCGTTCCAGAGTTAATTTAGAGAAGTCAAAAATTGCTTTAGAACAACAGAATTTAGATTTACAGCGTACTATTTACGCAGCATTTACCGATGCCAAAGGGGCTTTAAATGCTAATGTTTCAGCAATTTCTTCTCTTGAAGCAAGGCAAGAAGCATACAATTATGCCAAAGAAAAATTTGCCGTAGGTTTGATGAATTCTTTCGAATATAATCAAGCTCAAACATTACTAATAAACGCTCAATCTGAAGTACTTAGAACTAAATACGATTATATATTTAAAATTAAAATTCTTGAATTCTATTTTGGAATTCCAATCATTAAAAACTAATTTATTATGTCAAAAAAGACCATATACATCTCTATAGGTACAGCAGTAGCTTTAATTACTTTGTTAATCGTTCTATCAAAAACGGGAGTAATCGGAAACAAAGACGAAGGAAAAGAAATTGAAACGGTTGATGTTAATGCAACAACTATTATTGAAACCGTTTCTGCAACGGGTAAAATTCAACCTGAAATTGAAGTAAAAATTGCCTCTATGGTTTCGGGTGAAATTATTGAGTTACCTATTAAAGAAGGACAAGTTGTTAAAAAAGGAGACCTTTTAGTTAAAATCAACCCAGATTTATATACCTCTGGTTTAAATAGAGCTCAAGCAAATCTATCTGGAACTAAATCAGGATTACAACAAGCCGATGCTAGTTTTAATGAAGCAAAAGCGAGTTATGAAAGAAACAGAATATTATTTCAAAAAGGAATTATTTCTAAAGCAGATTGGGACAAATCAATTGCTGCTTTTGAGGTGGCTAAGTCAACAAAAGAGTCGGCATATTTCAATGTAAAGAGCGCTTCTGCAACAGTAATTGAAGCCAAAGACAATTTAGGGAGAACGGTTATTTATGCTCCAGCAGATGGAACGGTATCAGTACTTAATGTTGAATTAGGAGAACGTGTTTTGGGAACGCAACAAATGGCTGGGACTGAAATTTTAAGAGTTGCCAATTTGAACAATATGGAAGTAGAAGTAGATGTAAATGAAAATGATATTGTTAAAATAAAAGTAGGTGACGAGGCTAAAGTAGAAGTAGATGCTTATTTGAAAAAAGAATTCAGAGGAGTGGTTACGAGTATTGCAAATTCAGCAAGTTCGGCTTTAACAGCCGATCAAGTGACTAATTTTAAAGTGAAAGTGCGAATCCTAAAAGAATCATATCAAGATTTATTAGAAGGAAAACCATCAACTTATTCGCCATTTAGACCAGGAATGACGGCTACTGTTGATATTATTACTAAAACCAAAAAGAATGTGTTAGCAGTGCCAATTAGTGCTGTTGTAGTAAAATCAGATACAGCCGCAGTAAAACAAATAAAAGTAGACGATCCAGAGGCTGAAAAATCAGCTCCGAAAAGCGATAAAAAATTTGAGTGCGTATTTGTAAAAGTTGGAAATAAAGCTAAAATTCGTATAATCAAAACTGGTATTCAGGACGACACCAATATAGAAGTGTTAACAGGTCTTAAAAAAGGGGATGTTATTATTACAGGTCCTTATTCAACTGTTTCCAAAGAATTAAATTCTGGCGATAAAGTAAAAGTAAAATTAGATAAGAAGTAAATCACTTGAATTACATTTTAAATATTGAAACGGCTACTAAAAATTGTTCTGTAGCTCTAGCAAAAGAAGGCCAAACCATTATTTGCAAAGAAATTGCAGAAGAAGGCTATTCTCATGCCGAGCGTTTGCATGTTTTTATTGAAGAAATAATACAAGAAGCTGGAATCACTTTTCAAGATGTAAAAGCCATTGCGGTTAGTCAAGGTCCGGGTTCTTATACTGGATTGCGAATAGGAGTTTCCGCAGCCAAAGGTTTGTGTTATGCGTTGAATATTCCTTTGATTGCGGTAGATACTTTGCAAGTGTTAGCCTCTCAAGCAACTATTTCTGAAGGATTGATTATTCCGATGCTCGACGCAAGAAGAATGGAAGTATACAGTGCTATTTTTAATACTAAATTAGAAAAACAACGCGAAATTCAAGCGGAAGTGATTACTGAAAATTCATTTGAAATTATTTCCGAAACGGTTTATTTCGTTGGAGATTGTGCCGATAAATGTCAATCGGTTCTAGTAAAATCTAATTTTGTTTTCTTGGAAGAGGTAAAATACCCTTCGGCAAAAGAGATGAGCGCTTTGAGTTTCTCTAAATTTAAAAACAGTGATTTCGAAGACGTTGCATATTTTGAACCGTATTACTTAAAAGATTTTATGATTACTACTTCAAAGAAAGTTGGATAACTACTTCTTGAAAATCTTCTGTAGGCAATTGACAGGTTTTATTTTGACAAACATAAAAGAGAGTTTTATCTTCAATAAAACGATCTTTTAGAAAAGGCAAATGGGATGTTTTTTCAGTTCCGGCAATAATCACATTAGGAAAATACAAGCCCATACTAATTTTGTTTGTTTCTTTTGCATTTGGCCCACAAATAGCCAACTCTTTATTTTGTTCAGACATGGTCAAGGTCAAATCCAACCAATTGGAATATGCCGAAGGATAATCGATATTGGGTAAAAGAATAGTGAGCATTTGTTGGGCTACTTTTTCGTAATACGAGTTGTCAAAATAGATACTGAGTTGATGTAGATTTTTTGCCATAACCGAATTGGATGCAGGAATTACATTGTCTTCCGTTTCAAAATGCATGCTGATTAGCGCCTCATCTTTATCCGAAGTGAATCTAAAGAATGCTTGTTGCTCATCGTAAAAATGTTCTAAGGCATAATCCGTTAGTTGCTTGGCATCATGGAGCCATTTTTCTTCAAAAGTGACTTCGTATAAAGATATAAAAGCCGCAATCACAAAGCAATAATCTTCTAAATAGCCATTGATGGTACTTTTGCCATTTTTAAAATTATGAAATAAATTTCCTTCGTTTGACCAAAACTTTTTGATGATAAAATCGGCATTTTCTAAAGCTATATCAAGATATTCTAGGTTGCCTAAAGCTTTGTAAGCATCAACATAACCTTTTAACATAATCGCGTTCCAAGATGTTAGGCATTTGTCATCTAATCGTGGTTTAGGTCGTTTTTTTCTTTCGGTATAAAGAAGTCGCTCCCAGATTTTCTTTTTGGTTTCTAATTCAGTTGTATTAAGTTGATTGAGTTTGGCAATGGTTTCAAGACTTTGGTTCTGAATTAAAACATAATTTTCCTCTTCCCATAAGCCAAAAGAATTAATATTGAAAACTTGACTGAATAAATCAAAATCGTCCTTTAGAATTGTCTTTAATTGAGGAATTTTCCAAACATAAAAAGCGCCTTCTTCTAAATGATTTTCGTCATTCAAACTATCAGCATCCAATGCTGAAAAGAAGCCGCCTTCAGTAGTTTTCCATTCTTTTTTTACAAAATCTAATGATTTCTCAATGATTTTTTTATACAGTGGGTTTTGTGTTAACTTGTATGCGTCGCTGTACAATGAAATTAGTTGTCCATTGTCGTATAACATTTTTTCAAAATGCGGTACATGCCATTTTAAATCAACTGAGTAGCGAGAAAATCCGCCATCAACAGTGTCAAAAATTCCGCCATATCCCATTTTTGTCAAAGTGAGATTCACAAATTCCAACAATTCAGCGTCTTGATTTTGATGGGCATACCGAAGTAAAAATTGGTAATTGTTGGGCATCATAAATTTAGGTGCTCTTGCCATACCGCCAAATTCCCAATCAAAACTTTTTTTCCATTTGGTAACTAAATTTTCAACTACTAATTTCTGATTGGAATTTTCATTACTGCCATTTTGGATTATAGAAATAGCCTCAATTCCTTGATGTAATTTTTCGGCATAGTCTACCATTTTTTCAGGTGCCAATTGATACATTTTTTGCAACTGTTCCAAAGTATCAGTCCATTCGTCCTTTCTAAAGTAAGTGCCTCCCCAAACTGGTCGACCGTCAGGTAATGCGACAATATTTAAAGGCCAACCACCATGACCTGTCATAATTTGCACCGCTTTCATATAAACAGCGTCCACGTCGGGACGTTCTTCTCGGTCTACTTTGATATTGACGAAATGAGCGTTCATTACAGCCGCAACAGCTTCATTTTCGAAACTTTCGTGTTCCATTACATGACACCAATGGCAAGCCGAGTAACCAATACTGATAATGATAAGTTGGTTCTTTTCTTTGGCTTCGGCCAAAGAAGTGCTGTTCCAAGCTTTCCAAAAGACTGGATTATTGGCGTGTTGTAATAAATAGGGACTGGTTTCTAAGTGAAGCTCGTTCATTTTTCTGTTGCTAAAAAAAGCGTTTCGGTATAGAAACGCTTTGGTATTGTATGGTTAAGCATTTGCCGCTTCGACTATAATTGTATCGTCATTGAGCATTGTTTTAAGTAAACTTTCGATTCCGCTTTTTAAAGTAAATGTTGAAGAAGGACATCCGCTGCACGCACCTTGTAAAATAACTTTCACTACTTTATCTTCTTCGTTATACGATTCAAAAGCAATATTGCCACCATCTGCAGCTACGGCTGGTTTTACGTATTCTTCTAAAATATTGATGATTTTTTGTGAAGTAACGTCTAGATTGTCAAAGTCTTCGGTTTTTTTAGTTTCCTCAACAAGTGTTTCTTGAACAAAATTTTCTTCTAAAACTGTTCCGCCGTTTTCAATAAACTGTTTGATATAACTTCTTAATTCCAATGTAATTTCATCCCAATTATTAATGTCATATTTAGTAACTGAAATGTAATTTTCGTCAATAAAAATTTCCTTTACATAAGGGAATTTGAATAATTCTTTTGCCAAAGGAGACGAAGCTGTTTGATCAATATTTTTAAATTCGACAGCCGTTCTAGTTAGCATTCGACTTACTACAAATTTTAAAGCAGATGGGTTTGGAGTGGTTTCGCCGTAAACCGTGATGGGTTGTTTTTTTGCTTTGTTTTCGTCCTGTTTGATGATAATTCCTCCGTCATTAACGAATTTCTCAATTTGTTCTGCAACCGCTTCTTTTACATCATCCCATTCCACAATGCTAAAACGTTCAACCGCAATAAAATTACCGGAGATATATACTGTTTTTACGAAAGGCAAGTAAAAAAGTTGTTGTGCTAAAGGAGAAGCTCCCGCCTCATCAATGTTTTTGAATTCGAAATTTTCATTTTGAGTGATAAAATCAGGAAATTCAAATTTTAATATAGTTGGATTTTGGGTTTCTTTTATGGTAACTTTTGTCATGAGTTTTATTTTTTTGCAAATTTACTAAAGTTATTTTCTTTGAATCGTTATATTTGATAATTAAATACAATACTATCATAGTATTAACGTTAGTTTAAGAAATTAAATACCGCAAATGGTGTATACAAAATTAAAATTTTTATTTCTTGTTTTCTTAATTCAATTTTCTTCAAATGCCCAAGAAGGAATTCCGGTATACTCAGATTATTTGACGGACAATTATTATTTAATCCATCCGTCTATGGCTGGTGCTGCCAATTGTGATAAGATACGTCTAACTGGGCGTAAACAATGGTTGGGTCAAGAAGATGCACCAGAGTTACAAACAGTGAGTTTTAATAGTAGAGTTGGAGAAAAATCGGGAGCGGGAATAATTATTTTTAATGATAAAAACGGCTATCATTCTCAAAAAGGAGTAAAACTGACCTATGCCCATCATTTGATGTTTTCTAGAGATGAAATTGATTTGAATCAGTTGTCTTTTGGTATGAGTGCAGGGTTCATTCAAAGTCAATTGGATGAAACTACTTTTACAGATTATGACCCGATTGTTTTTGGACAAGTTCAAAAGAGTTCTTATTTTAATGTTGATTTTGGGATGTCTTATAATTTCTTGAATTTTTATGCACATGCTACGGTTCAAGGTGCTATTGAAACTCGAAGAGCTTTGTATAGTGATTTTGAAAGTAATAATTTAAGAAAATACTTATTGAGTACAGGATATGTTTTTGGAAATAAAGAAACTTTCCTATGGGAGCCTTCTATGTTATTCCAATTAATTGATAGGACAAAAGAAAAATTAGTCGATTTTAATATTAAAGTACATAAAGAATTACCCATAGGTACTATTTGGGGAGGTTTATCTTACAGGAGAAGTTTTGAAGGAGCCCAATATTTGACAACAACTGGAGTTGCCAGTCAGAAATTACAATATATTACTCCTTTCTGTGGGTTCAATTATAAAAAAATCATGATTGCATATACTTATTCAAAAGTCTCAGGACCTGTATTATTTGATACAGGAGGATATCATCAGATAACTTTGGGAATGGATTTGTTTTGTAAAAGAGAACATTATGATTGTCATTGTCCTGCTATTAATTAATTTTATGTTATTTCATGTTAGTTAAATCAGTTAATGGGAAGTCTCCCGTAATTCCAGAAGATTGTTATGTTGCTGAAAATGCAACTATTGTTGGCGAGGTAACTTTTGGACATTCCTGTAGCGTGTGGTTTAATGCGGTTATTCGTGGTGATGTGAATTCTATTGCTATAGGAAATAAAGTGAATATTCAAGATGGTGCAGTTATTCATTGTACCTATCAAAAGCATCCTACTTTTATTGGAAATAATGTATCTATTGGCCATAATGCCATTGTGCATGGTTGTACTATTAAAGATAACGTCTTAATTGGTATGGGAGCTATTGTGATGGATAATTGTGTGATAGAAAGTAATTCAATAGTTGCGGCAGGTTCTGTTATTACTCAAAATACTGTGGTGGAGTCAGGAACGATTTGGGCAGGAGTCCCTGCTAAAAAAGTAAAAGAAATTAATCAATCTGATTTTGCTGGAGAAATTGAGCGTATCTCGAACAACTATGTGATGTATTCGAATTGGTTTAAAGAAGAGTAGGTTGTTTTAAAAATCTATTTGTTCTACTTTATATTTTCTTTCTAAGATTTCATATAATACCTTAGTGTCTGTATTGGAATAGAAAACAGGTTCAGGTGTTTTTAAATTAGAAATACCTACTTTTTCTTGTAGTACTTTTTGCGTTTGTCTTGCCACGGCTTGCCCTGAATCTATTATTTGAATGTGTTTAGGTAGTATTTTCTTTATTTGGGGAATCAAATACGGATAGTGACTACATCCTAATACTAAATAGTCAATATTGGCTTCAATCATTGGTTGTAAATAGGATTGAAGTAATGTATCCATTTCTGGGGAATTGATTTGACCTCCTTCAATAAGTTGAACTAGACCGTGACCTACCTGTTCAACGATTGTAGTATCTTGATACATTTCGATTGCTTTGTGGAATAATTCACTGTTAAGAGTTCCTTTGGTAGCTAATATTCCAACAGTTTGTGTTTTTGAATTGTTGACTGCAGGTTTTATAGCAGGTTCAATGCCAATGAAAGGTACATTATATTTGGCTCTTAATTCTTGGATAGCATTTGTAGTAGCCGTGTTGCAAGCAACAACGATTAATTTGCATTTCATTTTGAGTAGAAAATCGGTGTTTTTCATACTCAACGCTATAATTTCTTGTTTTGTTTTTTGTCCGTAAGGGGCATTTTTACTGTCGGCAAGGTAGATGGTTTTCTCGTTGGGAAGTAATTGGTGTATTTCTTGCCAAATTGAGGTGCCTCCAATGCCTGAGTCAAAAATTCCGATAGGTTGGTTATTCTCCATAGAAACAAAGTTACAAGCTACATTTTAAATTTCCTATATTTTTATATTGTGTCAAAAAAAAACTGCTCGCCTTAATTTTAGGAACGAGCAGTTTATGTATTTTTATCTGGGTTATTTTAGAAACCTAAATCTTTTTTTACATCAGCAGTCAAATTTGGACCATCAGCTAATAAAAGAGAAGAACCGTCTAATACGTATTGAAAACCTTTTGCTTTTCCTACTTTTTGAATAGAAGCTCTCACTTTTTCCATTAATGGTTTTACAATATCTGATTCTTTTTGTTGCAATTCTTTTT